>JAPKHB010000048.1 GCA_026647295.1 Planctomycetota bacterium
CCACCTTCGCCTGCACGCAGTGCGGCACGGTGATGGACCTGGGCGCCTTCCAGGCGGCGGCCCCGGCGGCGGCGCCGGCGCCGCCCGCGCGCCCCGCGGGGGCCGGCGGGGGGGGCCGCACCCGCCGCGCGGCGGGCCCCGCGCGGTCGCGGCGCGGCGGGCGCGCCGATCCGCGCCTCGAGGACGAGGCCGGGGGGCGCCGGGGCGCCGGCCGCTCCCGCCCGCAGGGCAACCCCGCGCTGATGATCGGCTCCGTGGCGGCGCTGCTCGGGGCCCTGCTCCTGATCGTGGTGATGAGCGGGGACAAGGAGTCCAAGGCGCCGGAAGATCCCGCCGGCGGGCCGCCCAGCGCGAGCGCGGGCGGCGCCCTGCCGGACCTGCGGCCCGACGAGACGCCCGAGCCCGTCGCCGGCGCTCCCGCCGCAGCGGCTCCGGGCGCGCCGGCCGGCACAACGCCCGCCGCCGAGCCCGACAAGCCCCCCGCGCCGAGCAAGGAACCGGCCCGGTTGCCGCGCATCGCCCTGTCGGGTGTCCAACTCAAGGTGTTCCCCTGGCCCGACGAGGTGGACGCGGCCACGCGCCAGAAGGTCGAGGAACTGCTCCCGGCCTACCTGCGCGGGGACCGCTGGTCGCGCGACGCGCAGGCCGAGCTGCTCGCGCTCGGCCGGCCCATCGCCGGGCGCCTGATCTCGGAGTGGAAGCACATCGAGGAGCAACTCGGGCTGGACAGCCGCGAGGGCAAGAGCCGCGTGATGGCGATCGAGTCGCTGCTGCGCGCCCTGGACGGCTGGATCGAGCGCTACTGGAAGCAGGAGGCCAACCTGCGCATCCGCCACACCTCGGACGCGGCGTTCGTCGACGGCCAGATCAAGCGCTGGGTCGCCTGGTGGGAGGGCGGGTACTGGAAGGCCAAGCCGCTGGAGCCCTGGGACGAGAAGGAGGACGGGAGCGACCTCACCGAGGAGGAGCGCGCCCGGCTGAAGGAAGAGGAGCGCAAGCGTGCCGAAGAGGAAGCCGCCGGCGGCTCCGGCGGCTACGGCCGCCGCGCCGGGGAGTAGCCCGGCGCCGGGGGCGGGGGGCGAAGCCCCGGCCCCCCGGCCTGCGCCGGGTCCGGACGCCGGCTTCCGCCTCACGCCGCGCTTTCGGCCGGCGGGCGACCAGCCCGAGGCCATCGAGGCGCTGGTCGCGGCCGACCGGGCCGGGGCGCGCCACCAGGTGCTGCTGGGCGTCACGGGCTCGGGCAAGACCTTCACCGTCGCCAACGTGATCGCCCGGCTGGGCCGGCCGACGCTGGTGCTCGCGCCCAACAAGACGCTGGCGGCCCAGCTCTTCGAGGAGTTCCGCGAACTCTTCCCCGAGAACGCCGTCGAGTACTTCGTCTCGTTCTACGACTACTACCAGCCCGAGGCCTACCTCCCGGCGGCGGACCTGTACATCGAGAAGGACGCGAGCATCAACGACCGCATCGACCGCATGCGGCACGCGGCGACCAAGGCGGCGCTCACGCGCCGGGACGTCATCGTGGTGGCCAGCGTGTCGTGCATCTACGGCCTGGGGTCGCCGGAGGAGTACCGCAACTTCCACGTCTGGGTCGAGGAGGGCGCGACGCTCGACCGGGACGTGTTCCTCCGGCGGCTGGCGCGCATCCGCTACCAGCGCGACGACCTGCAGCCCGCGCGCGGACGCTTCCGGGTGCGCGGCGACGTCGTGGAGGTCTGGCCGCCGGACGCCGAGGACCGCCTCACGCGCATCGAGTGGTTCGGCGACACGATCGAGCGCATCGAGGAGGTGGACTGGCTCACCGGCGCGGTGCTCCGGCGCCGCCCCGACGCCTCGTTCTTCCCGAGCAGCCACTACATGAACAGCGACGAGGCGCTCGCGCGCGCCCTGGTCGGGATCGAGCAGGAACTGGCCCAGCGCCTGGTCGAACTGCGCCGCGAGGAGAAGCTGGTGGAGGCCGACCGGCTCGCGCGCCGCACCCGCTACGACCTGGAGCTCCTGCGGGAGACGGGCTTCTGCCCCGGGATCGAGAACTACTCGCGCCACCTCGACGGGCGCCGGCCGGGCGAGCCGCCGGCCACCTTGCTCGACTACCTGCCCGAGGACTTCCTGCTGGTGATCGACGAGAGCCACGTGGCCGTGCCGCAGCTCGGGGGCATGCACGCCGGGGACCGGCGGCGCAAGGAGAACCTGGTGGCCTACGGGTTCCGGCTGCCGTGCGCCCTGGACAACCGGCCGCTCACGTTCCGCGAGTTCGAGGAGCGCGTGGACCGCGTCCTGTTCGTGAGCGCCACGCCGGGGCCCTACGAGCGCGCGCGGGCCGCCGGGCGCGTCGTGGAGCAGGTGATCCGGCCCACGGGCCTGGTCGACCCCGAGGTCGGGGTCCGGCCCGCCCGCGGGCAGGTGGACGACCTGCTGGGGGAGGTGCGCCGCTGCGTCGAGCGCCGCGAGCGCGTGCTGGTCACGACCCTGACCAAACGCATGGCCGAGGACCTCACCGAGCACCTGACCGAGATCGGCGTGCAGGCGCGCTACATGCACTCCGACGTCCAGACGCTGGAGCGCACCGAGATCCTGCGCGACCTGCGGCTGGGGGCCTTCGACGTGCTGGTGGGCATCAACCTGCTGCGCGAGGGGCTGGACCTGCCCGAGGTCGCCCTCGTGGCGGTGCTGGACGCCGACAAGGAGGGGTTCCTGCGCTCGGAGACCGCGCTGATCCAGGTGAGCGGCCGGGCGGCGCGCAACCTGAAGGGCCGCGTGATCCTGTACGCGGACCAGGAGACCGACTCGATGCGCCGCGCCCTGGAGGAGATGCGCCGGCGCCGCGTGCGCCAGCGGGAGCACAACGCGCACCACGGCATCACGCCCCGCAGCGCCGAGCGCGGCGTGCGGGACACGGTCGGGGAGGTCTACGCCGAGCGGGACTACGTCGAACTCGCGCCGCCGTCCGGGGAAGGCGAGGGCTTCGGGGACCTCCAGGCGCGGCGCGCGCGCCTGGAGCGGGAGATGCTGGAGGCCGCGCGCGAGTTGCGTTTCGAGGAGGCCGCGCGCCGGCGCGACGCGCTCAAGCGCCTGGAGCAGCAGATCCTGAAGTTCGGCGCGGGGGCCGAGGGGCCGCCGGACGAACCGTAGCGCACGCCGGGCGCGTTATGCTCGGGACGCCGATGCCCGAGCCCCCGCCGCCGTCCGCCGCCGACCTGCGCGCCCGCGTCGACCGGCTGCCCGACACGCCGGGGGTGTATCTGTGGCGGGACGCCGACGGCCGGGTCCTGTACGTCGGCAAGGCGGCCGCCCTGCGCACCCGTGTGCGCGCCTACCTGGGGGCCGGCGACGGGCGCCCGCTGGTGCGCCTGCTCATGCGCCGGGCCGCGGACCTCGAGGTGGTCCCGACGGCGACGCCGCAGGACGCCCTCCTGCTCGAGAACACGCTCATCAAGCGCGAGCGGCCGCCGTACAACCTGCGGCTCAAGGACGACAAGTCCTACCTGCTGGTGCGCGTGGACCGGCGCCACCCGTTTCCGCGGCTGCGCCTCGTGCGTCGCGTGCGGCGCGACGGGGCGCTGTACGTGGGGCCCTTCGCCAGCGCCAAGGGGGTGCGGCGCACGCTGCGCTTCCTGCGCACGCTGTACCCGCTGCGTTCCTGCTCGGACCGCGAGCTCGGCGAGCGCACGCGGCCGTGCCTCTACCACCAGATCGGGCGCTGCGTGGCGCCCTGCGTCCTGCCGGTGGACCCGGCCGAGTACGCCACGCTGGTGGAGGGGGCGGTGGCCCTGCTCAAGGGCCGCGACGACGGCGTGCGCGCGCGCCTCGAGGCCGGGATGCTGGCGGCGAGCCAGGCCCGGCACTACGAGCGCGCCGCGCTGCTGCGCGACCGGCTCGCGGCCCTGGACGCCGCGCTGGC
The DNA here is from genome assembly GCA_026647295.1 of Planctomycetota bacterium. Taxonomy (GTDB): domain Bacteria; phylum Planctomycetota; class PLA2; order PLA2; family JAEUHO01; genus JAPKHB01. The sequence goes on from JAPKHB010000048.1 coordinate 3,902, forward strand.
GCGCCAGGAGGCCGTGGTGCCGGATCCGCGGGACCGGGACGTGTTCGCGGTGGCCCAGGCCGGGGGCACCGCGATGGTGGGGGTGCTCTACGTGCGCGAGGGCCACGTGGTGGCCACGCGGGCCCTGCCCCAGCGCACCGCGCTGGCGCGCGCCGAACTCCTGCACGCGCTGCTCGCCCGCTTCTACCTGCGCGGGAAGGTCGTCCCGGCGGAGATCCTGCTGGAGGAGGAGCCGGCCGACCGGGAGGGCCTCGAGGCCGAGCTCATGCGCCTGCGCGGCGGCCCGGTCGCGCTGCGCGTGCCGCGCCGCGGGCCGGCCCGGCGCCTGGTCGCCCAGGCGGCGCGCGGGGCGTTGGCCGCGCTGGAAGAGCACGGGGCCCGGGCCCGGCAGGCCGCGGCCGCGTTGCGCCGCCTCGCCGAGGTGCTGGAACTGGCGGCGCCCCCGGAACGCGTCGAGGGCTACGACCTCTCGCACCTGGGGGGCAGCGACCCCGTCGCGGCCATGGCCGTGTTGGTGGGGGGGGTGCCCGACAGCGCTTCGTACCGCCACTTCGCGATCCGCGAGGCCGCCGGCGGAGACGACTACGCCGGGATGCGCGAGGTGGTGCGCCGGCGCTTCGTGGCCGGCGAGGCCTTGGGCGACCTGCCCGACCTCCTCCTCATCGACGGGGGCGCCGCACAGGTCGAGGCGGCCCGCCACGCGCTGGCCGCGGCGGGGATGGGCGCCCTGCCCGTGGTGGGCCTGGCGAAGGCCCGGCTCGCCGGCGGGGTGCGTTCGCCCGAGCGCCTCGTGCGGCCCGGCCGGGCCGAGGCGTTGGTGCTCCCGCCGGAAGACCCCGGGCTGCGCCTCCTGGTCCGGGTCCGCGACGAGGCCCACCGCTTCGCCGGGCGCTACCAGCGCACGCGTCGCGCCGAGCGGCAGACCGAAGGCGCCTTGAGCGGGATCGCCGGGGTGGGGCCCGCGCGGCGCCGCCGGTTGCTCCAGCGCTTTGGCTCGGTGGAGGGGATCCGGCAGGCGCCCTTCGAGGACCTGGCCGCCCTGCCGGGGATCGGCGAGCGCCTGGCCCGGCGCATCCGCGAGCGGCTCGAACGCGCTCCCTGATCCCTGCGGCGCCCCGGCGCGCCCCCGGGACGGTGGGCCGGGTCGCGTACCCTGGGCGCCCATGCGCATCTTCCTGGACACCGCCGAGGTCGCCGAGATCCGCCGCTACGCCGACTGGGGCGTCGTGGACGGCGTGACGACGAACCCCAGCCTGGTCGCGCGCAGCGGGCGCGTGTTCGAGGAGGTCGTCGCGGAGATCTGCGCGATCGTGGACGGGCCCGTCTCGGCCGAGGTGACCGCGCTGGACGCGGCCGGGATGGTCGCCGAGGGACGGCGCCTTGCGGCCATCCATCCCAACGTGGTGGTCAAGGTCCCGCTGGTTCCCGAAGGGCTCAAGGCCACGGCCGCGTTGCGCGCCGACGGCGTGGACGTGAACGTGACCTTGTGCTTCTCGCTCCCGCAGGCCCTGCTCGCCGCCAAGGCGGGGGCCACCTACGTGAGCCCGTTCGTCGGGCGGCTGGACGACCTCGGGCAGGACGGCATGGCGCTGATCGACGAGATCGTGACCGCCCTGCGCGCCTACCCCGCGCTGGACACGCAGGTGCTGGTGGCCAGCGTGCGCAACGCCGAGCACGTGCGGCGGGCGGCGCTGCTGGGCGCCGACGCCGTGACCCTCCCGCCCAAGGTCCTCGAGCAACTGGTGGCGCACGAACTGACCCGCAAGGGCCTGGAGGCCTTCCTCGCCGACTGGAACCGCCGCGCCGGCGCCGCCCCGGACCCCGCCGCGCCCCGGGGCCCGGGGGCCCCGGGGGGGCGTTCCTGACCGGAGTCGCGCGGGCCGCGGGGGCCGCGGCGCGGCGCCGGGCGCCGGGTCGGGCCGCGACTCCTGCGTTCCGGGGCCCAGCCCGCGGGCGGCGGGTCTGCCGGGAACGAGCGGTGGGACTCCTGACGGAGACGAGCCGCGCTGGGTAGGGTCACCTGACGGAAACGAGCCGCGCTCGGTACGGTCAGGCGCGGGGGTGGTAGCGCGCGTGGACGCGCTTGAGCCGCGCCCGGTCGACGTGCGTGTAGACCTCGGTCGTACGCACCGAGGCGTGGCCGAGCAACTCCTGCACCGCGCGCAGGTCGGCGCCGCCCTCCAGCAGGTGGGTGGCGAAGGAGTGGCGCAGGGCGTGCGGCGAGGGCGCCTCGACGAGCCCCGCGCGGGCGGCGTGCGCCGCCAGCAGCCGGAACACGCGGTGGCGGTCGAGCGGCCGGCCGCCGCGCGAGAGGAAGATGCGATCCGCGCCGTGGCGGTCCAGCGCGGGCCGGTCCTGCGCGACCCAGCGTTCGAGGGCCTGGGCCGCCGGCTCGCCGAGCGGCACCCAACGCTCCTTGCGCCCCTTGCCCCGGCAGCGGATCACGCGTTGCTCGAGCCGCAGGTCCTCCAGGCGCCAGTCGCACGCCTCCTGGACCCGGGCGCCGGTCGCGTACAGCGCCTCGAGCAGCGCGCGGTCGCGCCGGCCGAGGCGGGTGGCGCCCGGCACGGCCGCCAGCAGCCTCTCGATGCTGGCGCGCGAGAGGGTGCGGGGCAGCCGCTGCCAGGTCCCGCCGACCGGGAGCGCGCGCGTGGGGTCCTCGGCGAGCGCCCCCAGCGTGCGGGCGAAGCGCACGAAGCCGCGCAGCGCCGCCATCCGCCGGGCGATGGACGCGGGGGCCTGGCCGCCCTCGCGCTGCGCGCGCAGCCAGGCCAGGAGGGCCTCGGGCTTGAGGTGCTCCGCGAGCGGCGCCCCGGGCGCCCCGGGCGCTCCGGGCGCCCCCGGCGCCGCGCCCGCCGCCAGGAAGGCCAGCGCCCCCTCCACGTCCCGGCGGTAGGCCGCGAGGGTGTGCCGCGAGGCGGCCCGCTCGACCTCGAGGTGGTCGAGCCACTGGGTGAGCACCTCGGCGGGGGTCGGGGGCAGACGCACCACTCCTGGCTACGGCCGGCCGGCGCCCCTTCTTGAGGTTCGCCTCGCGCGGCGCCTCGCCCGGCCGACGGGCCCGGTTTGACCACCCCCCACGGGACGGGTATTCTCCCGCGCCCCCCGCCCGCGGGGCCGGAGAACCGGATGGCCGCCGCCCGCAAGCGACCCGCCTCGAATGCGCCTGCCCGGCCGGGGCCCGTCGCACCTGCCCGCGCCGGCGCGACGCCCCCTGGCGCGCCGCCGCCCCGGCCGCCGCGGGACGCCGCGCCCCCGAAGACCCCCACGGCCCCGAAGACCCCTGCGGCGCCGAAGACCCCCGCGGCCCCGCAGACCCCCCGGGAGCCCAAGCCCCCGAAGGCCGCCCGGCCCACCAAGGCCCCCAAGGGGGGGCCGCGCAAGGCCGATCTCAAGCGCCTGCGCGAGGTGCTGGTCGCCATGCGCGCCCGGCTGCTCAAGAGCAACGAGGAACTCTCCGCCGGGGCGCTGAGGGCCAGCGAGGGCGACGTGTCCGTGGACCACATGGCGGACCACGGCAGCGACAGCTACGAGCAGGCCTTCACCCTCTCGCTGCTGGAGGAAGAGGGGGCGATCCTGCAGGCCATCAACGTGGCCCTCGCCAAGATCGACGGCAAGGGCGACTTCCCCTACGGCATGTGCGAGGCGTGCGCCGAGGAGGGCCCCGCCGCGTGGGACCCCGAGACTCCGGCCCCCTGGATCCCGCTCGGCCGCCTGGACGTGGTTCCGTACGCCACCCTGTGCGTGCCCCACCAGGAGCAGCGGGAGGACCGGGCTTGAGCCGGGCCGACCGCGCGGGCTCCGCCGCCGTCCGGCGCCCGGCATGAGCGCGGCCGCCGCCCCTTCCGGCCCCGCGCCCGCGCCGGGGCCCACCCCGGCCGGACCCTCCCTCCTGCGCCTCAAGTTGGTCGGGTTGGGGCTGCTCGGCGTGCTGCTGGCCCTGGACCTTTGGACCAAGGCCCACATGCAGGACCTGCTCGGCCTGGTGCCCGGGCATCCGCGCAGCGCCCGGGAGATCGACGTCATCCCCGGCTTCCTCGCCTGGCAGGGCACCTGGAACCCGGGCGTCACCTTCGGGCTCGCCCGCGGCCACACCCACACGATCCTGCTGCTCACCGCGCTGGCCACCCTCCTGCTCCTGATCTGGTTCCTGGCCACGCGGGTGGCGGGCTGGCTCCTGCACGCCGGCCTGGCCCTCATCCTCTCGGGGGCGATCGGCAACCTGTACGACCGCTCGCAGTGGAACGAGGTGCGCGACTTCGTCCTCGTCTACCTGGGCGACCTGGAGCAGCCCACCTGGACCTGGCCCAACTTCAACGTGGCCGACGCGGCCATCGTGACCGGCGTCGGGCTCGTGATCTGGGACGCGCTCTTCGGCCTGGGCGCGCGCCGGGCGCGCGAAGCCCGCGCGCGGCGGCAGGCCCGCGCGTGAGCGGCGGGCCGACCGGCCCCGGAGCCCCGGCCGGCGCGCCGGGCGCGGGCCCGGCGGGCGGCGGCGCGTTGGACCTCTCGCTGACGGTGGGGGCGCTGCGCCTGCCCAACCCGGTGGGCACGGCCTCGGGCACCTTCGGCAAGGGGCTCGAGTTCCAGCCCTTCTACGACACGGCGCGCCTGGGCTTCGTCGTGGTGAAGACCATCACCACCGAGCCGCGCGCGGGCAACCCGCCGCCGCGCCTGGTGGAGACGCCCGGCGGCCTGCTCAACTCGATCGGCCTGGCCAACCCGGGCGTCGAGGCCTACCTCGCCGAGGTGCTGCCGCGCCTGCGCACGCTCGGGGCGCCGCTCGTCCTGAACATCGCCGGGCACAGCGTCGCGGACTTCGAGGCGCTCGCCCGGCGCGTGGCGCGCGAGGCGGGCATCGACGCCCTCGAACTCAACATGTCCTGCCCGAACGTGGCGCGCGGGCTCGACTACAGCACCGACCCGGCGACGGCCCGCGAGGTGCTCCGGCGCGTGCGGGGCGCGACCGACCTGCCCCTGATCGCCAAGCTCTCGCCCAACGTGACCGACATCCGGCCCATCGCCGAGGCGGTGGCCGAGGGCGGCGCGGACGCGGTGAGCGCGATCAACACCCTGGTCGGGCTGGCCATCGACTGGCGTCGGCGCCGGCCCGTGCTGGGGCGCGGCGTGGGCGGGCTCTCGGGCCCGTGCATCAAGCCCGTGGCGCTGCGGCTGGTGCGCCAGGTCCACCGGGCCGTCGGCCTCCCGGTGATCGGGATCGGGGGCATCGAGACCGCCGACGACGCGATGGAGTTCTTCCTCGCGGGCGCGAGCGCCATCCAGGTCGGCACGGCCAACTACTACCGCCCCCGGGCCTGCCTCGAGGTGCTCGAGGGCCTGCCGGAGCGCTTCGCCGCGCTGGGCGCCCGCTCGCTCGCCGACGTCGTCGGCACGCTGGAGGACCCGCCGGGCGCCTGACGCCGCGGCGGCCCGCGCGTGGGCCACGGGCGTGCGGCGCGCGGCACGCGGCCCGCCCGGCCCCGCCCCGGCGCGCCCGGGGGGCACCGTTAGATGGCGGGCGCCCCCCCCGCTGCTACCCTCGGCGGCTTCCACCCGGAGCGCACGCGCGGCCCATGTTCGGCAAGATCATCAAGGCCCTGTTCGGCACCCGCAACGACCGCGTGATCAAGGGCGTGCTGCCGATCGTCGAGCGGATCAACGCCCTGGAGCCGGACTTCGCCGGCCTCTCCGACCGGGAGCTTCGGGGGCGCACCGACGAGTTCCGCCGCCGCCACCAGGCCGGCGAGAGCCTGGACGACCTCCTCCCGGAGGCCTTCGCCGCCTGCCGGGAGGCGGCCAAGCGCACGCTGGGGATGCGCCACTTCGACGTCCAGCTCATCGGGGGCTGGGTGCTCCACCAGGGCGCGATCGCCGAGATGGTGACGGGCGAGGGCAAGACGCTCGTGGCCACCCTGGCCGTGTACCTCAACGCCCTGGCCGGCCGGGGCGTGCACGTGGTCACCGTGAACGACTACCTCGCCCGGCGCGACGCCGAGTGGGTGGGTCCGGTGTACGAGGCGCTGGGGCTCTCCGTCGGGTTCATCCAGGCCCCCATGAGCAGCGAGGAACGGATCCCCGCCTACCGCTGCGACGTCACCTACGGCACGAACAGCGAGTTCGGCTTCGACTACCTGCGCGACAACATGAAGGTGAGCCGCGATGTGCAGGTGCAGCGCGAACTGTACTTCGCCGTGATCGACGAGGTGGACTCGATCCTCGTCGACGAGGCGCGCACCCCGCTGATCATCAGCGGGCCGGCCGAGTCGGACTTCGGGCGCTACGAGGAGGCCGACCGGATCGCCCGGCGGCTGCGCCGCGACACGGACTTCGAGGTCAAGGAGAAGGAGCACCAGTGCGTGCTCACCGACGAGGGGCTGGAGCACGCCGAGGAACTGGCCGGGCGCAAGTTCTTCGACGCGGGCGAGACCGAGTGGCTCCACCTGCTCGAGCAGTCGCTGCGGGCGCACCACATCTACCGCAAGGACCGGGACTACGTCGTCAAGGCCGGCGAGATCATCATCGTCGACGAGTTCACCGGGCGCCTGATGGAAGGCCGGCGCTGGAGCGACGGCCTCCACCAGGCCGTCGAAGCCAAGGAGCACATCCGGCCCCGCCCGGAGAACCAGACCCTGGCGACGATCACCTACCAGAACTTCTTCAAGCTCTACCGCAAGCGCGCCGGCATGACCGGCACGGCCCTCACCGAGGCGGCGGAGTTCTGGCAGATCTACAAGATGGACGTCATCTCCATCCCGACGAACCGGCCGCTCATCCGGCTCGAGCAGGACGACCTGATCTTCGGCACCGAGAAGGAGAAGTACCAGGCCGTCGTCGAGGAGATCGCGGCGGTCCACGCGACCGGGCGCCCGATCCTCGTCGGCACCACCAGCATCGAGAAGTCCGAGTACCTGTCCGGGATGCTCGAACGCCGCGGCATCCCGCACGTGGTGCTCAACGCCAAGCACCACGAGCGCGAGGCCGGCATCGTGGCGGGGGCCGGGCAACCCGGCGCGGTCACGATCGCCACGAACATGGCCGGCCGCGGCACCGACATCATCCTGGGACCCGGGGTGCGCGACGCCGGCGGCCTGCACATCATCGGCACCGAGCGCCACGAGTCCCGGCGCATCGACAACCAGCTGCGGGGCCGCGCGGGCCGCCAGGGCGACCCGGGGTCGAGCCAGTTCTTCTTGAGCCTGACCGACGACCTGATGCGGATCTTCGCCCCGGAGTGGGTGGGGCGCATCCTGCAGCGCATGGGCCTCAAGGACGGCGAGCCGATCGTGAGCCCCATGGTCACGAAGGCCATCACCCGGGCGCAGAAGAAGGTGGAGGGACGCAACTTCGAGATCCGCAAGAACCTGCTCGAGTACGACGAGGTCATGGACATCCAGCGCAAGGAGGTCTACGGCCTGCGCACGCGCCTGCTCGAGAAGGACCCCGAGCACCAGCGCGAGGTGCTCACGCGCTTCTTCCAGGCGGTCATCGACCAGCAGGTCGGCACGGCCCTCGCGCGCGAGGTCCCCCTGGACGACCGCGATCCGGAGGCGCTGGCGCGCTGGTTCCGCCAGCACTTCGGCGCCCCCCTGGAGGCCTCCGAGGTGGACGTGGCCGACGCCGAGGCCACCCGCGCGCGCCTGCTCGAGCGCGTGCTCGAAGCCTGGCGCCGGCGCGAGGAGGAACTCGGCGCCGAGGACATGCGCGCGCTGGAGCGCGTGGTCCTCCTCCACTCGATCGACACGCAGTGGAAGGACCACCTGTACGCGATGGACGGGCTGAAGACCGGCATCGGGATGCGCGGCTACGGCCAGATGGACCCCAAGGTCGAGTACAAGATCGAGGGGCACCGGATGTTCAAGGAGATGCTCGCGGGGATCCGCAGCGAGGTGACCGGCCTCGTGCTCAAGTTGCGCTTCAACCGCGAGGCCGAGCGCAAGTTGGGGGCGACGTGGGAGGGGGCCCAGGCGGTGGAGGGGCCCGAGCGGGGCACGGGCGTGGGCGGCGGCGGGCCCGGGGCCGCGGGGCCGCCCGACGCGGCGTCGGCCGAACCGCCCAAGCCCATCCGGCGCGAGGAGCCCAAGGTGGGGCGCAACGAAGCCTGCCCCTGCGGCTCCGGCCTCAAGTACAAGAAGTGCCACGGCCGGAGCGCGTGAGCGGGGGCCCGGTGGCGCGCCCCGGCCCCCTCGCCCGCGCGCCCTGGCCCGTCCCGCCCCGCGTCCTGCACTGGGGCATGGACGCGGCCTACCTCGCGTTGGCCAGCGCGCTGCCGCTGTACGCGCTGGCCCGCCTCCTGGCCGACGCCAAGACCCGCTCGCGCTGGCTCGCCTACCTCAAGGACATCCCGGCCCGCTTCGGCACGCGTGCCCGGCGCGCGCGCCGGCGGCCCTGCGTGTGGATCCACGGCGTCTCGGTGGGCGAGGTGAAGGCGGCTGCCCGCCTCGTGGAGCGCATCGAAGAGACCCTGCCCGGCGTCGAGGTGGTCATCTCGGTCACCACCGACACGGGCAGCCGGGTGGCGCGCAAGCGCTACCCCGGGCACCGGGTGGAGTTCTACCCGCCCGACCTGTCCTGGATCGTGCGGGACGCGGTGGACGCGATCGCGCCCGACCTGGTCATCCTGGTGGAGAGCGAGTTCTGGCCGAACTTCCTGTGGACGGCGCGCGAGCGGGGCATCCCCGTCGCCCTCGTCAACGGGCGCTTGAGCGCCCGCTCGGCGCGCCGCTTCGCGCGGCTCAAGCCCTGGGGGCCGGCGCTGCTGGCCGGCCTGGAGGCCGTGTGCGTGCAGGTGCCCGCGTACGCGGAGCGTTTCGTGGCCCTGGGCGTCGAACCCGGGCGCGTGCGCGTGACCGGCAACATGAAGTTCGACAACATCCCGATCCAGCCCGACGACGAGCGCCGGGAGTGGTTCGCGGGCCTGCTCGGGGTGGAGGGGGGGCCGCCCCTGCTCGTGGCCGGCAGCACCCACCCGGGCGAGGAGCGGCTGCTCGCGGGCCTGCACCGGCGGCTGTGGGCGCGCGGGCTCCCCTTGCGCCTCGTGCTGGTGCCGCGGCACCCGGGCCGCGTGGAGCACGTCGAGGCCGACGTGCGCCGCGAGGGCGGGCGCGCGCGGCGGCGCTCCCGTCTCCCGGAGGGCGCGCCGCTCGCGCCCGACGAGATCGTGATCCTGGACTCGGTCGGCGAACTCGAGGTCGTCTACGCGCTCTCGGACCTCGTGTTCGTGGGCGGCACGCTCGTGCCGCACGGGGGCCAGAACGTGATGGAACCGGCGAGCCTGGGCAAGCCGGTCGTGATCGGGCCCGAGGCCTGGAACTTCCGCGGCGAGGTGGACCTGCTCGCGCAGGCCGGCGGGATCGTCTCGGCCGCGGGCATCGAAGCCGTGGAGGCGACCGTGGCGGCGTGGCTCCTCGATCCACAGGCGGCGCGCGCGGTGGGCCAGCGCGCCCAGCAGGCGATCGACGGGAGCAAGGGGGCGACGGAGGCCACGCTCGACCACCTCGAGCCGCTGCTTCGGCGCCTGGCTACCGGAGCACGAGTTCCAGGCGCCGGTGCTCCCCGGCCCGGACCTCCGCCGCGACCCCCCGCAGACCCGGCTGGCCCGGGCGGCTCGCCTCGACGGTGACCGCCCCGACCGGCAGCCCTTCGCGGCGGGCCAGCCCCGCGGCGTCGGTGCGCAGCGGCAGGAACGGGGGGATCGGACCGTCGGCGTCCCGGAAGCCCAGCCGGATCCCGCGCAGCGGGCGGCCGGCCCCGTCCACCACGCGCACCTCCAGGCCGCCGGCCGGCGCGAGTTCGACGTCCAGCGCGAGGCGCTGCCCGGGGGCGAGGTCCAGCGCGCGGTGCCGCGGCGCCCCGCCCGGTCCGTGGGCCCGCAGCGTCCACGCGCCGGGCTCGAGTCCCTCGAAGGCGTAGCCCCCGTGCGCGTCGGCGTGCACCGCGCGGGCCTCTCCGTCCGCCCCGCGCAGCGTGACCGTCGCGCCGGGTGCCGGGTCCCCGGCCGCCGTGCGCACGCGCCCCGTCAGCGCGGCCCCGGACTCCAGCACCAGGCTGACGCTCGTGCGTCGCCCCGCCTCCAGGAGTACGGCGTCCGGCGCGCGGGCCACGCGCCCGTCCGGCGTGCGCAGCGTCACGCGCCACGCCCCCGGCGGGGCGTCGTCCCAACGGACTCCACCGTCGGCGACGACCAGGACCTGGCGGTGGGCGGCGCGTGCGGCCCCGCGCCCGAGCGCAACCTCGATCCAGCCGGCATAGGGCTCGTGGCCGGCGACCTCGACGTCCAGACGGGCCGCGGCCTCGAGCGCGACGTCCAGGTGCTCGTCGGCCGAGAGGTCCAACGTGCGCCGCGCCGGCGCGTACGGGGGGCGGCGGGCCTCGAGTTCGTAGGCGCCGGGGGCGAGCCCGGCGAGGTGGTAGGTCCCGTCGGGGGCCGTCTGGGCGCGCCGGATCCCACCCGCGTCGTCGGCCGGGCGCAGGACGATCGCGCCGCCCCCGAGCGGGGCGCCGTCCGGGCCGCGCAGCACGCCTTGCAGGCCCAGGCCGCCGCCGACGGTGAGCGGGCCGAGGTCGAGCGGCCCGGTCACGACGAAAGCCGCGCCGGCGGGCTGCCAGCCGGCGTCCAGCAGGACCCGCAGGCGGTAGGGACCCGGCGGGACGTCGGCGAAGGCGAAGGCGCCGTCCGGCGCCGTCGTCGTCGCCAGGCCCGGGAAGCCCAACTCGTTGAGCAGGGCCCGGCGCAGGTCCTGGGGTTCGGCGCCGGGGTCGCCGGGCCCGGCGCGCTCCGGGACCAGGTTGACCGGGAGGCGGGCGAGCGGAAGGCCCGCCGGGCCCTGCAGGAGCCCGCGCACGGCGTGGCCGCCCCGGAGCGTGAGTTCGACCGGCGTGCCGGGCACGAGCGCCCGCGGGTCCGCGACGGCCAGCGCGCCACCGTGGCGGGCGTACAGGAACACCTGACGGCCCGGGGCGGGCGCCGGGGCCGGTGGGAGTTCGAAGCGCCCCTCGGCGTCGCTCACGCCCGTGGCCGGCTCGCGGCCGGCGACCCCGTCGAAGGTCCAGGCCACACGGGCGCCGGCGACGGCGCGGCCCGCGGCGTCGCGCACGCGCCCCGCGACGCGGGGCGCGCGCCGCAGCACCAACTCGATCTCGTGCACCCCCGCGAGGTCCGGGAGTTCCTGCGGCACGAGGGCCGGCGCGTGTTCGGCGTGCTCCACCGAGAGCAGGACGCGCTCCCCGGCGGCGCCGGCCGCCAGCGGCCCGAAGCGACCGTCGGCGGCCGTGGGGGCGGGGTCGCTGCTCCAGCCCGGGCGGGCGACCCGGACGCGGGCGCCTGCGACCGGGTCTCCGGCCTCGTCGAGCACGCGCCCGGCCACCTCGACGATGCGCCGTAGCCACACCGCGCCTTGCGCCTCCGCCTGTGCGCGCAGGACGAAGGGGCCGGCGGTCGCCGGGGCGTGGCCCTCGGCCCAGGCGGTGAGCCGCACCGCGCCCGGGCCCAGGCCCGTGAGGAGCAGGGCGCCATCGGGCTGCGCGGCCAGGCGCCGCGGCGCGCCCTCGCCCGCGACCTGGACCGTGGCTGACGAGAGCGGCGTGCCGGCCGCGCCGAGCACGGTGAGCCGCAGGCGCGCCTCCGGACCGAGCACGAGCCGCAGATGGGCGCCCGCCGCGGCGAGCCGGCGCTCGGCGGACGCGTACCCCGGCGCCGCCGCGGACAGGCGCCAGGGGCCCGCGCCCGGCGCCGGCACCTCGAAGCCACCGTCGGAGCCGGCCCGGGTCGACGCAAGGGCCTCCAGGTCGGGAAAGGGTGCGCCCCGCGCGGCGCGCGGGTCGGCCCGGGTGAGCGTCACCTCGGCGCCCGGGAGGGGATAGCCCGCGGGGTCCAACACCAGGCCGCTGAAGCCCGCGGGGGCGGGCGCAACCGGTCGTACGGGAGGCGGCCCGCCGCGGCCGGGCCCGGGGGCGGGCGCGGTCGAGGCGACGCCTGGGTCGGCCGCCGGGGGCGCCGGTCCCGGCGCCCGGCCGTCCTCCACGTCCGCCGGCGCGGGGGCCCGGCGCGGATCGCCGGGGGTGGCCAGCCACCAGGCGAGCCCCAGGCCCGCCAGGACGACGAGCAGCCAGGGG
>JAPKHB010000480.1 GCA_026647295.1 Planctomycetota bacterium
CTACCGGTCCGCGCCCCCCCCCGGCGTCCCGCCGGCCGCCGTGGCCGCGTTGGCCCCCTTCGATCCGCTCTACAGCGAACACCCCGTGCACGGCGGCTGGCCGGGCGTGCGGGTCCCCCGCGCGCGCTGGCTCGAGGCGCTCACCGCGCTCAAGGAGCAGGCGGGCTTCGGCTTCCTCGTCGAGCACACCGCCGTCGACTACCCCGACCGGCGCCCGGAGCGCTTCACCGTCGTGGCCATCGTCCGCGACCTCACGACGCAGGACACGCTGATCGTGAAGACGCGGGTCCCGGAGGGCGAGGCGGTGGCGAGCCTCGTGCCGCTGTGGAAGGCGGCCGACTGGGCCGAGCGCGAGACCTACGACATGTTCGGGATCCCCTTCGCGGGGCACCCGGAACTCACCCGCATCTACATGCCCCAGGACTTCGACGGCTGGCCGCTGCGCAAGGACTTCCCCATGCAGGGGCACCTGCGCTTTCGCGACTGACCGGCGCCCCGGCCGGGGGGCGGCGCCCGCCGGCGGCCGGCCGTGGCGGGCGCCGCGCGGCGCGGCGGGCGAATCCCGCCGCCGCGCTCCTCGGCCGGTGTTTCACCCTCGGTTGCGCTTGGCGTAAGGTTGCGCGTCACCCCGAGGGTGGGGGGGCGCCGGCCCGGCGTCCCCGCCGGAGACACTCCATGGCCGTTTCGCCCGAGAGCCCGAGCGCCGCCGCGTCCCCGGCGCCCGCGGCGTGGGCCGAAGGCGCCGCCGCGGGCGGCCGGCCGGGCCCGGTCGACGCCCCGGACATCCGCCTGGACGCGGGGGACGACCCCGGCGAGCGCATGGTGCTCAACATGGGCCCGCAGCACCCCAGCACGCACGGCGTGCTGCGCCTGGTGCTGGAGGTCGACGGCGAACGCATCCTCAAGGCGGTGCCCGACGTCGGCTACCTGCACCGGGGCAAGGAGAAGGTGGGCGAGACCCTCGGCTACCACCGCTACATCCCCTACACCGACCGCCTCGACTACCTGGCGCCGCTGGCCAACAACTGCTCGGCCACCTGGGCCTTCGAGAAGGTGTGCGGCATCGAGGCCCCGCCGCGCGCGCAGGGCATCCGCGTCATCTGCTGCGAACTCGCGCGCATCTCCGCCCACCTGCTGGGGCTGGGGGCCTACGCGATGGACGTGGGCGCGATGACGGTGTTCCTCTACACCTTCACGGAGCGCGAGCGCCTCTACAACTTCTTCGAGTACCTTACGGGCGCGCGCTTCACCACCACCTACACGCGCATCGGCGGGGTGGCCCGCGACGCCGAGCCGGGCTGGCTCGCGGAGGTGCGCGAGTTCTGCGCCGGCTTCCACCACAAGGTGGACACCTGGGAGAACCTCCTCACCAACAACCGGATCTGGCGCCTGCGCAACGAGGGCGTGGGGGTGATTCCGGCCGAGATGGCCCTCTCCTACGGCCTCACGGGGCCCATCCTTCGGGGCAGCGGCGTGGCCTACGACGTGCGCAAGGACCGGCCCTACTCGCTGTACGCCGACCTGGACTTCGACGTGCCCGTGGGCGAGCACGGCGACTGCTACGACCGCTACCTGGTGCGCATCGAGGAGATGCGCCAGTCCGCGCGGCTCGTCGTCCAGGCGATCGACCGCCTGGCCGACGGCCCCGTGCTGGCCGACGAGCCGAAGTTCGTGCTGCCTGCCAAACACGACGTGCTGACCGGCATGGAACAGCTCATCCACCAGTTCATGCTGATCACGGGCGAGATGGACACGCCCAAGGGCGAGGTCTGGTCCTACACCGAGGCCCCGCGCGGCGAGGCGGGCTACTACATCCGCTCGGAGGGCGGCGCCGCGCCCTGGCGGCTCAAGTACCGGGCGCCCTCCTTCGTGAACCTGCAGGTGCTCAAGGAGATCCTGCCGGGGCACATGATCGCCGACACCGTCGCCATCCTGGGCTCGCTGGACTTCGTGATGGGAGAGTGCGACAAGTGACGCCCGCCGCCCCCTCGTCCCCGCCCGCCGGCCCCTCGTCCCCGCCCGCCGGCCCCTCGTCCCCGCC
>JAPKHB010000481.1 GCA_026647295.1 Planctomycetota bacterium
GGGATCCTGATCCCGCCCTCGACGGCGATGATCGTCTACGCGCTACTGACCGAGCAGTCGATCGGCAAGCTGTTCCTCGCGGGCTTTCTGCCCGGCCTGTTGCTCACGGCGCTGTTCGTCGTCACGATTGCGGTCGTCGCCAATCTGCGGCCCGAAATGGGGCCGCCCGGCGAGCGGCAATCGATCGGCCGGCGACGCCCGCGCCGGGGGTGACGGCCACGTCCACCAGGTTGGTGCCCATCGACGCGCGCACCTCGACCTCGCCCTCCAGCACGCGCACGAACGGCTCTCCGGCGTAGGCCTCGGCGTAGGCCGCGGCGAGCGCCTCGGGCCCCGCGTCCCCGACGGGGACGAAGGCGGTGACGTGGATGCCGCGGGCGAGCGGCGCGGAGTGCGGCACGAAGTCCACGCGCACGCCCCCGCCCAGCGCGCGTTCGATCTCCGGCAGGTGCTGGTGCTCGAGCGGCCGGTAGGCCTTGAAGTTCGCAAAGCGCTCCGGGTGGTGGGTGCCGGGCCGGGGCACCGCCCCCGAGCCCGAGGAGCCCGTGACCGAGGCGACGGCGACACGCCCCTGCACGAACCCGCCCCGGGCGAGGGGCCACAGGGCGAGGATCGTGGCGGCGGCGTGGCAGCCGGGGTTGGCGACCAGGGGAGCCGCAGCCACGGCCGCGCGCTGCCCGCACTCGGGCAGGCCGTAGGCCGCCCGCCCGAGCCAGGCGGGGTAGGGGTGGGCGGCCCCGTAGTGGTGGGCGTAGGCGGCCGGGTCGTCCAGGCGGAAGTCGCCGCTCAGGTCGATCACGCGCGCCGTCGCGCCGCCTTCGAGCGCCTCGGGGATCTCGCGGGCCGCCACGCCATGGGGCTTGGCCCAGACGAGGAGGTCGCAGTCCCGGCCCAGGGCCGCGCGGCCCTCGGGCGTCTCGCGCGTGAAGGAGAGCGCGGTGAAGCCCCGCAGGTGGGGATGGCGCGCGGCGACCGGCCCCTCCTCCGTGCGCGAGGTGAGCGCGACCACCTCGACGCGTGGGTGGCCGAGCAGGAGCCGGAGCATCTCCATGCCCCCGTAGCCGGTGCCCCCGAGGATGGCGATGCGCTTCACTTCGCTCCCGCGGTGAGCGCCTTGACCTCCCCGATGCCCTTGGCGACGCCGGCGGCCGAGGCGTGCAGCGCGGCCCGCTCGTCGGGCGCGAGCTCGAGTTCGACGACCTGCTCGACCCCGCCGGCCCCCAGGTGCACCGGGACGCCCACGTACACGTCGGAGAGGCCGTACTGGCCGGTCAGCCAGGCGCTCGCGGGCAGGAGGCGCGAGGAGTCGTTCAGGATCGCCTCCACCATCACGGTCGCGCTCGCCCCCGGCGCGTAGTAGGCGCTGCCCGTGCCGAGGAGCTTCACGATCTCCGCCCCGCCGTTGCGGGTGCGGTCGGCGAGACGCTGGATCGTCGCGGCGTCGAGCAGTTCGGGGAGCGGCACGCCGTTGACGGTGCTGAAGCGGGGCAGGGGCACCATGCTGTCGCCGTGGCCGCCGAGCACCATGGCGCGCACGTCGGCGGGCGAGCAACCCAGTTCCATCGCGATGAAGGTCGCAAGGCGGGCCGAGTCCAGGATGCCGGCCATGCCCACCACGCGCTCGGGGTCAAAGCCCGTGGCCTGCTGCACGACCCAGGTCATCACGTCGAGGGGGTTGGTCACCACGACGACGATCGCGTCGGGGGCGTGGCGGCGGATCGCCTGCCCGGCGCTCTGCGCGATCTCGCAGTTCTTCCGCAGCAGGTCCATGCGGTCCATGCCGGGCTTGCGCGGAAAGCCGGCGGTCACCACCACCACCTCGCTGCCGGCGATCACCGCCACGTCGTCGGAGCCCTTCACGCGCCCGTCGAAGCCGAACACGGGCCCGACCTGGGTCATGTCGAGGGCCTTGCCGGCGGGCACGCCCGGCAGGATGTCGTACAGCGCCACGTCGGCGACGCCGCGCGACGCGATCTGGTAGGCCGCCGTCGCGCCCACGTTGCCCCCGCCGATGATTCCGACCTTGCGCATCGCGACCTC
>JAPKHB010000482.1 GCA_026647295.1 Planctomycetota bacterium
GGATGTCGCTCGCGCTCGCGATATGCGCCGGCCGCCGGCCCGCCGGCAATACGCCGCGCGCGCCCGGGAGCGCCACGGTCGGCACGCTCGCGGGCGGCGCTTCCGTCGCGGAGAGAGGCCGGTGGGGCACCTCCGGCGCGAGGGCCGGGACGCGCGGGGGCGCCACCTGCGCCACCGTCTCCGCGGAGCGGGCGCTCGGCGGACCGGCGTCGTGGGCATCGGGAGGCGGCGCGGGCGGCGCGATCGGCGGCATCGTCGGCGCGCTGCTGCTCAGCGGACCGGCCTACCCCGAGCCGCAGAAGCTGCGCGACGCGTTCTTCCGCGCGCTGCAGACCGACCCCGCGGTCGTGCCCTCGTCGTACGAGCGCGTCTCGCTCAACGAGGCGAAGTTCCGCGTCGACAACAGCACCTTCGTCGTGCGCGCCGTCGGCCAGCGCGTCGACCAGCGCGTCCACGTCCGAAGCCTCGCGCAACGGCGGCTTCATCTTGAAGTCCGGCCCCCCGCGCAGCGCGTCCTGCGCGGTGAGGAGCAGGTGGTGCGGGGTCACCTCGCCGGAGCAGGGCAGGCCGCGCTCCCGCGCGCGGCGCAGGGCCTCCACCGCCCCGCGCGTGCTCACGTGGCACACGTGCAGGCGCGCGCCGGTGGCCTCGCACAGGGCGAGGTCGCGCTCGACGGCCCGGTCCTCGGCCTCGCGCGGGATGCCCGGGAGTCCCGCCTCGGCGACGCAGGCGCAGCCGTGCAGCACGCCGGGCCCCGTCACGCCGAAGTCCTCGCAGTGCTGCGCGACCCAGGCGCCGTTGCGGGCGGCCCAGGCGAAGGCCTCCCGGGCCAGGCGCGGGTCCGCCAGCCACGCGCCGTCGTCGCTGAAGGCGGCGGCGCCAGCGGCGGCCATGGCCTCCAGGTCCACCAGTTCGCGGCCCTTCAGGCCGCGGCTCAAGGCCGAGACCGGCAGGACCTCGACGGGCAGCCCCGCGGCCGCCACCCGGGTGCGCTCGACCCGGCCCGGCTCGTCGCAGGCCGGGGCCGTGTTGGGCATCGCGTAGACCGTGGCGTACCCGCCCGCCAGCGCGGCCGCCGCGCCGCTGGCGAGCGACTCGCTCGCCTCCCCTCCCGGCTCGCGCAGGTGCACGTGCAGGTCGAGGAACATGGGCGTTACGAGCGCGCCGTCGGCCGCCAAGGCCGCGACCCGGTCCGCGGGCCCGGGGCCGTCGGGCGGCGCCTCCCCGGGCGCGGTGAGCGCGTGCACCCGCCCGTCCCGGATCCACACCTCGCCCGGTCGGTCCACGCCGCTGCCCGGGTCGAGCAGGCGGGCGGCCCCGTGGATGCGGAGCCACTCGTGCGGCGCGCGGTCAGCGCCCACACGGCCCCCGCGCAAACGGTCCGTCGGTGGCGCGACGCCGCAGCCGCGGCCCACGCATCTACACCCGGCTCCGCGTCCGGGGGGGCGCGCGCCGGACGGCCAGCGCCACGCCCAGGATCCCGAGGCCCTGGTGGAAGCGCAACTCGCGGCGCACCAGCGCCCGCACGGCGGGGGCGTCCTGGCCCGTCAGGTACACGGGCATCCCCTCCGTCACGGCGCCCTCGGCCAGCAGGCGCTCGATCGCGCCGGCGGCGCCCAGGAGCACGCCGGCCCGAATCGCGCCCTCGGTGTCCTTGCCGGGCATCCCGGCCTCGCCCCCGGGGGTCACCAGCGGCAGCCGGGCCGTGCCCTCGGCCAGGGCGCGAAAGGCCATGCCGATGCCCGGGGCGATGGCGCCGCCCAGCAATGCGCCCTCAGCGTCCCCCAGGTCCACGGTCAGCGCAGAGCCGCAGGAGACCACTGCGGCCCCCCGGCCGGCGAGCGTCACGGCCGCGAGCACCTGGGCGCGGCGGTCCACCCCCGCCTTGTGCGGCTGGAGCACCCGCGCCGGGGGCAGGCCTTCGTGGTCGGGGCCGACCTTCACGCACACGCCCAGGCGCAGCCGGTCCACCTCCCAGAGGAGGCCGTCCACCCGCGCGACGTAGTCCCTCGCGAGCGAGGCGTCGTCGCTGTTCGGCA
>JAPKHB010000483.1 GCA_026647295.1 Planctomycetota bacterium
CCACGCCCGCACGCAGTTCCTCTGGACGCGCGCGGGGCTGCGCCCGCTGCCGCGCACGCCCCGCGCGGCGCTGGGCTCGCCGCTGCTCGGGCCGGGCGCGATGCTGCGCATCGCGGCCGAGGCGCTGCGCGGGCCGCGCCCGGGTGGGCCGGGCGAGACGCTGGAGGGCTTCGTGCGCCGGCGCTTTGGCGCCACGGTGGCCCGCAACCTGCTGCGGCCCTTCACGGCGGGGGTCTACGGGGCGCATCCCGCGCGGCTCGGGGCGGCGGACGCCTTCCCCCGACTCGTCGCCCTCGAGCGGCGCCGGGGCAGCGTGCTGCGCGGCCTGCTCGCGCTGCGCGGCGGAGCCGGAGGCCGACAGGTGCGGGTGGTGGACGGAGGGACCGAGCGCCTGGTCGACGCCCTGGTCGCCGCGCTGGGCGCGGACCTCGACCTGGGCGTGCGCGCGGAGGCGCTCGCCCCCGGGGGCCCCTGGGCTCGCGTGCGCCTGTCCACCGGCGCGACGGTCAGCGCGGCCGAGGTGGTGCTGGCGATCCCCGCCGGCGCGCAGGCCCGCCTCCTGGCGCCCCACCTCCCGGTCGAGGCCGAGACGCTGGCCTCCGTGCCCTACACGCCGCTCGCGGTCGTGGCGGTCGGGTTCCGCTGTGACCGCGGGCCGCGCCCGCCCGAAGGCTTCGGCTTCCTGCGCGGAGCGCGCACGCGCGGTCGCATCCTGGGCGCGACGTTCAACTCCCGGCTGGCCCCCGCGACGGCGCCCGCGGGCCATGACCTCGTCACCGTGTACGCCGGCGGCACCGAGGACCCCGGCTTCGTGGATCTCTCCGACGACGCCGCGGGTGCGGTGGTGCTTGCGGACCTCTCCCGCGCCTTGGGCGGGCGGATCGTGCCGGACCTGGTGGACGTGTGGCGCTGGCCGCGCGCGATCCCGCTCCTTGCGCCGGGCCACCGCGGGCGCATGGCGGCGGTGCAGGCCGCGGCGGACGCCCACCGCGTGCGCCTGCTCGGCGCCCACGTGACCGGCGTGAGCCTCGAGCAATGCGTCACGCCGCGCCCCCGCTCCCTCGAATAACCATACGGAGCCAGGCTCCGGTGCATCATTCGAGCGGGTCGCACGCCTTCCCCGCCCACGATGCCTCCCCTGCTGCGGCGGTAGGATCCCGACCGTGGGTCCGCACGACGCCGCCCCCCGTCCGCCGCCCGCATTCCTCTCGGAAGCGGACGCGCCGGGCGCGTTCGGGGCGCTCCTGGCCGAGTACGCGCGGGCCGCCGAGGACTTCGTCCGCGTGGTCGAGTCCTTCGAGCCCGCGGCCTTCGTCACGGAGCGACCTTCGGACGACCCCGACACCCGGTCTCCGCAGGCCGTGTGCGCGCACGCATGCGGCGCCGCGCGCCGCTACGCCGACTACATCCGCAAGGCGCGTGGACTGCCCCACGACGAGCGCTACGAGCAGGATCCCTCCGCCGTACGCGCTCCGACCGCGGTCCGCGGCGTCCTGGCGAGCGCCCTGCGCTACACGGAAGCCGCCGTCGAAGGCCTGCCCGGGGTGGACGCCGCCACCCTGACCGCCCTGCGCTTCCCGGTCCGCTGGGGGCCCATCTACGACCCCGAGATGATCCTGGAACACGCGATCGTCCACCTGCTGCGCCACCGCCGCCAGTTGGAGCGCTGGAACCGCAGGTAGGAGCGCCTCACGGCGACGCGCGCCCGTCCTCGGCATCGCCCGAAGCCCCACCGGCCTGTCCAGACGCGGCGCGCCCTGCGGGGGGCTGCCAGAGCTCGACCTTGTTGCCCTCCGGGTCATGGACCCATCCAAAGTGCCCCTGCTCGGTCGTCGCCGTCTGGTCTTCGACCCGGCAGCCCTCCGCGCGCAGCGCGGACTGTGCAAGACCAGCACGCTCACGCGTGCCTTGTCCTGGCAGGGGGGGTGCTGCGCACGGGCGGCTTGAGGTCCCCGGCGCAAGGGGCGTGCAGGGCCGATGGGTCGCCCTCGTTCCACGCGCCAGGCCATCTGCG
>JAPKHB010000484.1 GCA_026647295.1 Planctomycetota bacterium
AAAGTCATTGTGAATTCAATCGCTTCGACTAAAACCAAAACAGGGCTGAAGGTCTATGCAGTACTTGACGATAATGAGGCATTGTTCAGCGTTGCAAGGGGCGGATCGAGATTCAGAGCGAGAAAGGCTCGGGCACCCCGAGGCCCAGGGCGCGCGCGTGGCCGTGAAGGTGGTGGGCCATCGCCCCACGCTGGACCCGCGCCAGCCCTCGATCCCGTACTTCAAGCGCGGCGTCAAGGGCCGCTTCGTCGCCTTCCTTGGCCAGCGAGAGGACGGCCACGCCTATGACCTGATCGACCTGTACGCGGCCCGGGGCCCTGACGCGGAGGGCCGCCTGGCGGCGGTGCGGGCGGCGGCCCGGCTCGCGCGCATCGAAGAGGCGGGGCTCAAGGCCCGCGAGACCCTGGCCTGGCTGCTGGAGGCCCTCGGATCGGAGCACCGCTGGCTCCAGGGGCACGCCGCCCGCGACGCACACCACCTGCTGTCCGTGGCGCCGGCCGCCTTTGACGCGCGGGCCCGCGAGCGCCTCGGGCGGATCGCCGGCCGCGTGCGGGACCCGGACGCGCGCTGGTGGCTCGGGCGTCTGCTCGAACGGCTGCGCGACGAAGCCGGGGCCGCGCCGCTCGGGCCCCGCCACGACCCCTGGGAGCGCGCCTTCCTCGCGCTCGTGACCACGGAGGAACGCCTGGCCGCCGCGCTGGCGGTGCTGGAGGAGCCGCAGCCGTTCGAACAGCGCCGCGCCCGCGTGCGTTGGATCTGGGCCGAGGCGGAGCCCTCGCTGCGCCGCGCGCTGGTGGAAGCGACGGCCGCGCGCCACGAGGCGGCGTGGGTCGCCGAGTGGCGCCTGCGCTACCCGGGGGAGGAGGACCCCGAGGTGCGCGAGGCGCTCGTGCGGGCCGTGGGGATCCTGGGCTCGGCAGCGGACGTGCCCTGGCTCATCGAGCGCTCGCACAACCCCCGGCTCCTGCGCCCGGCGCTGGTGGCGCTGGCCCGCCGGGCGACGCCCGAGGCCCGCGCCCGCCTGGAGGCGGTGGCCCGGGCGATGGAGCAGGGGGGCGCCCCGGCCCCGGACGTGCCGCTGGAGTGGCTGCGCTGGCTGTGCACCGAGGGCTTGGGCGACCCGGAGGGGAGCGGCGGGCGGTAGCCCGGCCTCGCGAGGTGGGTAGGATGCGGCGCCCCGGAGGCGGCGCGTGCGACCCTACCCCATCTCCCTGCCCGTGCTGCTCGCGGCGGCCGTACTCTGGGCGCCGGGGCAGGCCACGGCCGAGCCGCCCGCGCCGGCCGCGGTTCCGGCCCCGGCCGCGCCGGCGTCCGCCGGCGGGGGGCTCGAGGACGAGGGCGCCCCGTGGCGCCTGGCGCTCAAGGACGCGCTGCGGCTGGGCCTCGAGGCCCACCGGGGCCTCCAGGCCGCGCGCTACGACGCCCCGATCGCCCACGCCGGGTGGCAGGCGGCCTGGGCCTCCTTCGACACCCTGCTCACGGCGGACCTCACCTACGCCCACGAGGAGGAGCCGACGTCCCTGGTGTTCCTGGGGGCGAGCGAGATCCGCACCGACCGGGTGAGCGGCTCGGCCGGGCTTTCGCGCACGTTGCCCACCGGGGGGCGTGTCGCGCTGCTGTATCGCGCGGACCGCATCGACACGGACAGCCCGTCGGCGGTGCTCGGGCGCTACTGGACGCCGGGACTCTCCGTGGAACTCACCCAACCCCTCCTGCGGGGCGCGGGCGACGTGGCCCTGCTGGAGGTGCGCCGGGCGCACACGCGCCACGCCGCGGCGCGGGCCGGCTATTCGGCGGCCACGGAGACCGTGCTCCTGGCGATCGTGGAGGCGTGGTGGGAACTGGCCTTCGCCGACGCCAACCTCGCCGCGCGCGAGAAGAGCGAGACGGTGGCGGCGGAGCTCCTGCGCGACGAGGAGGCGCGGCTCGAGGCCGAGGTGTCCACTCCGCTGGACGTGGCCGAGGCGCGCGCGGGCGTGGAGCGCCGCCGCAGCGACCGCCTGGCGGCCGAGAA
>JAPKHB010000485.1 GCA_026647295.1 Planctomycetota bacterium
CGTCCTTCTAGTCGAAACTCGTAGTGCCTAGGGTCCTTGGGTATGGAAGCGCTCGTCCCGGAACTGCCGGAGCTCCCCAAGCCGAAGCGCCGCTGGCTTCCGCGCTTTTCGTTGGGCGCGCTGGTGTTCGTGGTGCTGTGCGTGCAGTCGTTCGTGCAGGCGCGCCGGGCCAGTCGGGGCGGGCAGTCCGCCTGAGCAACTCGACTCGGTTCGGTGAGGCGGCTTGCCGACCAACTCGGCCGCGTATTCGCCGTCCAGAGACGCAAACTAGCTGAAGCAGGCGAGTCGAAGCAGCGGCTCTACAAGAGGACTCCCCCCCCGACCCCGCCGCTGGACGGGAGGGGGTGGTCGGGCGATCCGGTGTGCGGGATGGAAGTTCAGGGAGATTTCGCAGGGCTTTGCGCAAGCCCCGTGGGACGGGTAGCATACCGTGCAGGGAGTGCCTTGGGGTCTCCGGTGGGGGCCCGGCTCATTCCTGGCAAGGAGCATGTGCAATGAGAGCTCGGATAGTCGTGTGCGGCCTGGTGGCGATCATGTTGTGCGCCGTTCCGTCTGCCCTGGCCTTGAAGCTGGGTGACGCCGCCCCGCCGATCAAGGTGGAGAAGTGGGTGAAGGGCGGGCCGGTGGACCTGGAGTCCGCCAAGGGCAAGAACGTCATCGTGGTGGAGTTCTGGGCCACGTGGTGCGCGCCGTGCCGCGCCAGTATCCCCCACCTGACGAAGCTCCAGAAGGCCCACAAGGACGACGGACTGATCATCGTCGGCATCAGCAGCTCGGACAAGGCCGAGGAGGACGTGACCAAGTTCGTCAAGTCGATGGGCGACAAGATGAACTACACGATCGCCTACGAGAATCGCGAGGAAGCCCAAACCAGTAAGGCGTTCATGGAGCCGTTCGAGGCTGAGGGGATCCCGCACGCCTTCGTGATCGACAAGCAGGGCAAGCTGGTCTGGCAGGGCCACCCGATGATCGGCCTCGAGGAGGTCGTCAAGGCGGTTCTCAAGGGCGACTACACGGTCGAGTCGCTGCACAAGGTCTACCTGGGCGTGAAGAAGGCCCAGAAGGAGCGGGCCGACCGGATCGCGTGGCACGGCAAGCTCTACCTGGACATGGTCGCCAAGCCCGACCAGGTTGAGGCCTCGCGTAAGAAGGGCGAGGAGCTCTTCAACGCGATCGGTGACGACCCCCAGGATCTGAACGCGATCGCCTGGACCATTCTCACCGACGAGGATGTGGTATCGCGCGACATCGACCTGGCCCTCCGCATGGCCAAGAAGGCCAATGACCTGACGAACGGCGAGGAGCCCGCGATCGTCGACACGTACGCCCGCGCCCTGTTCGACAGTGGCAAGATCGACGAGGCCATCGCGCAGCAGAAGAAGGCCGTCGAGCTCGCCAAGGACATCAAGGCGATGCGGGCCGAGCTCGAGGAGACGCTGAAGCGATACGAGGACGCGAAGAAGAAGTAGCCATCGCGCCGCCGCACGAAGCCATGTACTCCCTGCCCCAGGGTTCACAGCACGGCCCGCCCCACCGGCCGACGCCGGGCGAAAGCCACGGCTGCGGCACGTCCTGCGGCGGCGGGATGGAGAAGATCTACCCGACTACGGCCGTTCGCTATGGGGCGATGAGCTGGCTCGGCGAGTTCAAGTACCGCCCAAACACGGTCTTCAAGTGCGGGGCGAAGGTTGTCGTCGAGACCGATCGCGGCACCGAGCTGGGGCAACAGATCAGCCTGTCCTGCAACGGTTGCTCCAAGCAGGTGACGCGCGAGCAGGTACGGGCCTACATCGACGCCAGCGGGCCGGAGTTCTATCGCCTCTCGTCGGGCCTCATTCTGCGCGAGGCCACCCCGCAGGACATCGACGAGGCCCGCCACCTCAACGCGCACGTCAACGAGGACATCGCACACTGCGCGGAGCTGGCGCGCGAGCTGGGTCTGGACATCAAGATCGTCACCTGCGAGCACCTGCTCGGCGGCGAGCGGGTCGTCTTCTACTTCC
>JAPKHB010000486.1 GCA_026647295.1 Planctomycetota bacterium
GAGCTCAAGCCACCCATGCGCAGCACCCCCCTGCCAAGACAGGCACGCGTCAGCGTGCCGGTCTTGCAAAGTCCGCGCGGCAGCGCGGAGCAAAGGGCGGATGGCTTGGCGCGCGGAGCGGCGACGAACGAGGGGAATCTCACTTCCCTTGCGCCGGGGGCCTCAGGCCACCCATGCGCAGCACCCCCCCTGGCACGAGGGCGGGCGCGGAGTGCACGCGCGAGTGCAGATTCCGGGCGGGAGCGCGGAGCCGTACCCCAGCGAACCTCCCCCTTCCTCGATCGCTCGAATGATGCACCGGAGCCTGGCTCCGTACGGGCAATCGAGATAGCCTTGGGGGGCCGTGCGTTTCGCCCTCCCTCGCTGGCTGGCGCCCCTCCTGGTCACCTGCGTCGGGGCCGGGGCGGCCGCCGACACGCTGTACCCGCGCTCCGGGCGCAAGGTGGAGGGGGCGATCGTCTCCGAGGGCCCGGAGGGGGTCGTCCTCAACCTCTATTGGTCGCGCAATCCGGGGGTGACCAACCCCGAGCACCTGGTGCGGCTGGCGCCCGACCAGGTGAAGAAGGTCGAGCGCACGCCCCGGCCGGAGGTGGAGACCTGGCGGCGCCTGGAGGCGGCCGACCCGGAGGACGCCGCGGCGCTCGCGGCGATCGGCGAGTACGCGCGCGGGCACAAGCTCAAGGCCGCCGCCCGCGTGGCCTTTGCGCTCGCCCTGCGGGCGGACGCCGCGCAGCCCGTCGCGTTGAAGGGCATCGGGGGCCGCAGCGCCTACGAGGCCGAGCGCCGGGGCAACCCCTGGGTCGACCCCGCGCTCGCCGAGGGACTCGCGGCCTACGCGCGCCTGGCGGGGGTCGAGGAGCGCCGCGCCAAGGCCCGCGAGTTGCAGGGGCTCGGCCTCGCCTGGAAGCCCTACGAACTCGAGCGCCTGCGGCGTTCGGCGCTCGAGCCCACCGGCCTCCAGGAGGATCGCCCGCTGGCCTGGCAGGCCGAACCCCTGCCCGGGGCCGTGTACACGCTCTTCGTACCCCCGGCGTACACCCCCGCGCGGACCTGGCCCCTCCTGATCGGGCTGCACGGCGGCGGGCCCGACGGGAAGAACGGCGACGAGGTGGTGGGCAGCGGCCCGAGCGCGATGAACTTCTACCGCGACCTGGCCGGCCGGCGGGGCGTGATCGTGGCCTGTCCGACGGCGCTCGTGGCCGGCTGGCAGGCGTCCGTCAACGAGGCGCTCGTGCGCGCGGTGCTGCGCGAGGTCCCGCTGCGCTACCACGTGGACCTGGACCGCGTGCACCTCACGGGGCACAGCATGGGGGGCTTTGGCACCTGGGCGCTGGGTCCCCGGCTGTGCGAGGAACTGGCGTCGATCGCGCCGATGGCGGGGGGCGGGGGGAGCAACCTGGCGCGGCTGCTCGAGACCCGCACGCCGATCTTCATCTTCCACGGCGCCGACGACGCCGTGGTGGGGCCGGCCTCGGACCGCGCCGCGGCGCGCAGCCTGCTCGGCAGCGGCCACGACTTCGTCTACACGGAGCTCGACGGCGTGGGCCACGGCTTCCCGGCCTCGGTGCAGGAAGAGCTCTTCGACTTCATCGCCCCGCGCCGCCGCACCGGCAAGGGGGCGCGGGACGCCTGGCCGCGCTCCTCCTTCCTGGGCAAGCCGACGAAGGAGGAGCGCGAGTTCCTCGGCGACCCGCTCGGGGCCTGGGACGGGGCCGCGCCGGGGCTGGCCGAGTGGCTCGAGCGGCTGGCGCGCGGGGGCGGGGGCGCGCTCGAGGCGGCGCGCTGGCTCGCCGAACACCGCCCCGAGGGCGCGGCCGCCGCGGTCGCCAAGTTGGCCGTCAACGCCCGGCTGCCCTTCGACGCGCGCGCCTTCGCCCTACGGGCGCTCGCGGGGCTCGGGGACGCCGAGGGCGCCGGGGCCGCGCGCAGGGCCCTCGGCGGCGAGCCGACGCGGGACGAGAGCCGGGTGGTCGTCGAGGCGGCCCGCACGCTGGTGGC
>JAPKHB010000487.1 GCA_026647295.1 Planctomycetota bacterium
ACTTGGATGCATTGTGGTCTTCGTCTCTCCACGATGAATCGACGCGGGTCAGGTAGGTAGCGAAGTACACGACGCGCACGAGTCCCCCCTACTGGGCGAGGGCGTCCAGCACGTCCTGCGATCGCGTGAGAACCCTAGCGCGGCGGTACCGCAAGAACGCCTTCGGCCACGTCAGGTTCGGGTCGTCCACAACGGACCTAGCGATGAACAGCCACTTCCCGATTAGTTCACACTCCTTTGCTTGGTGCAGAGACCCGGAAGTGTCCGATGCCTCGATGATGACCGTCGCATCGGTGAGCGCTGCCATTAGGCGGTTCCGCTCAGGGAAGTTGGACTGGAAGACTCGTGTTCCGTGCGCGAAGGGACTGATCAGGAGATGCTCTCGATAGATCAACTCCTGCAACCTCTTGTTCTCGGCGGGGTATGCCTTGTCCAGCGGCGTTCCGATGACCGCTGCTACCGCACCTCGGACATCAAGAGCGCCCCGGAGTGCTGCGGTATCGATCCCAACAGCTAGACCTGAAACGACCACGACATCCGCCTTAGCGAGGTCACGTGCGAGCTGGTAGGCCCGTCTCCGACCGTCCTCCGAGGCCTTTCGAGACCCCACGATCGCGACTGCGCGGCGATGGAGTAGATCGGTGCGACCGGCGACAAAGAGCGTCGGACTCTCGACGCCAGCCTGAGATGCCGTCCCGCCGAGACGCAGCAACTGCTGACGCTCGACGCCCCTGGCCCCACCGTTCAGGTCGGCCACCGAACAGGGACGCCAGTCCGCAGGCGGCACGTACCGGGGACCTCGTCGTTCGACGACGTGATCGCCGCTGATGGGGTGCGCCTCGGACTGCACCGGCCGGATGCTACTGGGAGGGGGGGACTTCCTTCGCCTGGGCATGCGAGTCCGAAGGATACCGACCCACCCTCCGGCCGGCTCCAGGGCCCGCGCCACCCGGCTACCGCGCCAGCGCCGCGACCGCCGCCGCCACCGCCGTCCCGACGACCCAGGCCACGATGCCCCACTTGAGCCGGTGCTCCCCGATGGCGGCGAAGAGGCGGGTCACGCGCTCCTCCAGGGCGCCCACGCGCTCCTCGACCTCCGCTGCCCGGGCACGGACCTCGACCGCGGTCTGGGCCGCCCACTGGTCGTGGCGGCCGGCCCAGTCCTCGATGCGGCGGATCCGGGGCCCGGGTTCCTCGGAGTCGGCCGGGATGAACGGGGGACCGCGGTCATAGGCCATCTACAGGGTCTCGTAGTAGGCGACCAGCTTGAGGTTCGCGCCCCCCGTCGTGGTGACCTTGAGGGCCGTGTCGGGGGGCATCTCCCAGGGCCCGGGCAGGGCGTGGGCCACCCCGCCGGGGACGGCCACGCCCCCGACGTAGGCGTCGACGAGGCGGTTGACGCCCGTGGCGTCGCCCTCCGAGAGGACGATCGTCCCCGCCGCCGAGAGGCTCGCCATGACGGCGTGGAGGACCAGCCGCTTCCCGGAGCCGGGCGCGGCGATCACCGTCGCGTTGGCTTGGTCGCCACTGGCCTGCAGGTTGGCGATCGAGAGGCGGCGGTACACGGGCTACCCCTTGAGCACCCCAGCCGACCGCAGCGTGGCCTCCAGCGCGTCCAGGCGCGCCGGGGTGTCGGTGAGCCGCTGCTCGGGCTCGAGGCGCCCGGCGGTGCCCACGAACGGGGCCTCATCGTGGCGGGCGAGGACCGCCTGGCTCTCCCGCTTGGCCTCCTCGAGGACGGCCTTCGCGTCGCGCTTGCGCTTCTCGTTGAGCACCAGGAGCAGCCCCGTGCTGAGCGCCCAGGAGATCAGGCCCCACGGGGACGTGTCCTTCGGGCCCTCGAGGTTCAGCCCCGCGCCCTCGGCGTCGCGCCAGGCGGCCTCGGCCTTGGCGAGCCGGTCGCTGGCGGCCGCCACACGCGCCGCGAAGTCCTCGGTCCAGGCGCGGGCCCG
>JAPKHB010000488.1 GCA_026647295.1 Planctomycetota bacterium
GGGGGTCGCCGGCGCGCGGCTGGTCGCGCTGTTGCGCGCGCGCAGCGGCGACGGCGCCGGCGCCCAGGCGCGGCTGATGGCCCCGCCCGGGGTGCGCACGCCCGGCGACGCGCTGCCGCTCGCGCTCCTGGGGGCCGCGCTGCCCGAGGAGGATCGCGCGCTGCTGGTGGTGAGCGCGCGCCGCGCCGTGGCGCGCGCCGCGCAGCGCGAGCGCGTCGGGGTGCTCGAGCACCTGGGGCTCGGGGCGGCGGCGCTCGACCCGCGCCTGGGTCGGGAGGTGCTCGCCCTGTGCGTGCGCGCGCTGCGCCGCCTGGGGGCCGTGGCCGAGGCGCGGGCGCTGCTCGGCCGCGTCGGGGCCTGCGGGGCCGGCCTGGACCTGCCCGAACTCGCGCTCGAGGCGGCGCTGCTGGAGTGGACCGAGGGACGCCCCGCGCAGGCGGCCGCCGCGCTCGGCGTGGCCGCCCCGCCCGCCGGCGGGCGCGACCTCTTCCTCCTGCTCTCGCGCGCCCAGGGGCCGCCGCGGGCGCCGCTGCGCGTCCCGCCGCTCGCCCACGCGCCGGGAACGGAACGCGCGGTGGAACTGGTCGCGCGGTGGGCCGAGGCGCTCGGCGTGGCGCTGGACCGGGCCGCCGTGCGGGCCGAGGCGGCCGCCGCGGGCCAGGACCCCGCGCACCCGGCGCGCGTGCGCGCGCTCTTCGAGGCCCGCGACTGCGAGGTGCTCGCGCTGGGGGGCGACGTGCGCGGGACCGACGCGCTGCTGGCCGCCCAGGTGCCCTTCCTGCGCTACCAGATCACCCGCGACGGCGCCCGCTACGTGGACCTGCCCCTGCTCGTGCGCCACTTCGACCGCGACACGGGCCTGTGGCGCCTGGACGAGCCCGACGTGGAGCGCCCCGACGCGCTGCCGCGGGCCAGCGCGGCCAAGAGCTGGGCGCTGGTCGTCGTGCCGCGTGCGCGCGCGGCGCTGCTCGCCCCGCTGCGCGGCGGGGCGGCCGAGGCGCTCGGGCGCGAGGTGGAGGCCCTGCGCGCCGACGCGGGCCCAGGGGCCCCGCGCCCCCCGGCGGAGGCGGCCGGGGCGCTGGCCTCGCTGTACCGGGGCTGGATCGCCTACGAGCGCGCGCGCCGCGACCAGGATCCGGACGCGCTCGCCGTCGCGGCCGCGCACCTCGAGCACTCGCGGCGGGTGCCGCCCCTGCTGGGCTTCGAGGAGTACGCGCGGGCGCAGCGGCGGGCCGCCCGGGGCGAGATCGCCGCGGCGCTGGCCGGCTACGCCCGCTGCGCGTTGCTCGAGGGCGAGAGCGCCGAACTCGCGCTCGCGCGCTACGCGGGCCTCGGGCGCCACGCCCGCGACCAGGTCGACGAGGCGCGCCGCGCGCTGGACGACGCCGTGCGCCGCGCGCCCGACGACGTGCGCGTGCTGGCCGCGCGCGCGGTCCTGTTCCGCGCGCTGGGGGAGCCGGGCCGCGCGCGCGCCGACCTGCTGCGCGCCCGCGACGTGCGCCCGGACTCGATCGACCTGGCCCTGATGCTCGCCGAACTGTGCCTGGACGAGGACGACCCGGAGGCCGCCCTGGCCGTGCTCGACGACGCCCGGCGCCAGGGGCCGGCCGTCGCCGACGACGAACGGCTGCGCGCGCTGCGCCGGCGCGTCGAAGCCGAACGCCTCGCCCGCGCCGACGACCTGGAGGCGCTGCGCGAGCACCGGCGCAGCCGCGAGCCGCAGACGCGCCAGCGGCTCGCCTTCGAACTCGCCGCGCGCGGCGACGCCGCCGCCGAGTCGGTGCTCCGCAAGCTCCTCTTCGACCCCGCGCCGGCGGTGCGGGTGACCGTGCTGCGGCTGTACCTGCACCCGCGGCTGCGCGAACGCGCCGAGCAGGACGAGTTGCTCCTGCGCCGGCTGGTCAACGTGCTGGAACGCGACCCGTCCGAGGCCGTGCGTGCGGCGGCCGCCG
>JAPKHB010000489.1 GCA_026647295.1 Planctomycetota bacterium
CCGTCCTGCGCGCCGAAGGGCCCGGGCGCCCGCCGGACGGGGCGCGCTACCCGCCGGTCACCACCACGGTATCCGCGCGCCGCGTGGCGCGCTTGAGGAAGAGGATGCCGAAGGCGGTCGCGACGTGGTCGCCCCAGCCCCCGCCGGGCTGCTCCTGCGCCAGCCACTGGTCGGCGCCGTCGCGATACCAGTCGTGCGGGCCGATCCAGCGCCGACCGGTGAGCATCCCGGCGCGTTCGAGTCCGTACAGGTAGTAGTGGTAGTGGGGGCGGCCGAGCGGCACGTTCTCCGTCACGCTGTAGTGCTGCTGCATCCACGCCAGCCCGTCGCGGACGGCGACCGCCGCCTCGCGGCGGTCCTTGCCGGAGAACCGCCGCGAGCGCCACAGCCCCTCCGTGCAGGTGGCCACCATGGCGAGGCCCGCCGTGGTCATGGAGGCGGTCGCCCCGTGCTCGTGCACCGTGTTCTCGCCCAACGGCCCGTGCTTGCGCCGGTCGCTGTAGCGCCAGCCGCGGGCCCGCGCCCGGGTGCGGGAGCGCAGGACGTAGCCGTCGCGCACCTCCTGCTCCACCAGTTCCACCTCCGGCCCCGCGGGCTCCTGGATCGCGACCAGTTCGCGCAGCGCCGCGCGCCACACGGCGGGGGGCACCTCGAGGCCGCAGTCCAGGGCCGCGCGCAGGCCCAGCAGGGCGTACTGGGAGTTGCTCAAGTCAAAGCCCCGCGCCGCGGCCGAGGCCGGCAGGCCGTAGTCCCACAGCCCGCGGGCGCCTTGCGCGCGGACGAGGAAGTCCACGCCCGCCTCGAGGGCGTCGCGGTGCGCGCGGGAAAGCCGCGCGCGGGTCGCCTTCGGGTCGAGCCGGCTTTCGCGCGCGGTGCCCACCTCCTCGTCGCCCGTGTCCACGGCGGGCGCGTACAGCGCCGCCAGCGCCATGAGCCAGGTGCCGACGCTGTAGACCTGATCCCGGGGCAGGCCCGCCATGGCGCCAAAGGCCTTCTCGACCTGGGGGTCCGTGGCCGGGACCCCCGCCTTGAGCAGGGCCAGGGTGGGCAGGGCCGTGTGTCCGAGCGCGAAGCGGTGGGTCGGATCGCCCCAGGTCCCGCCGGGGGCCTGGAGGCGACGCAGCCGGGCGACGCCCCGCTCCAGGGCCTCGCGCACCGCCTGGCGGAAGGATGCCGGGTAGCGCTCGACGGGCGTTGCCCCCGGCGGCGGCTCGCCGGCGGGGGCCGGCCGGGGAAGGCCCCAGGCCAGCAGGAGCAGGACGATCAGGCCCCACCCAGGCGCTGGGGTCCGCGGGGGGCGGCGGTCGGCGGCTCCCATGGCGCGAGTGTATCGGGCGGGCTCCCGCCGCGCCGCCCCGTAGGATCCACGACCCACGGGAGGCCCATGCCCGCGCGCTGGCTGCTCAAGACCGAGCCCTCGACCTACGCCTTCGAGGACCTCCTGCGCGACGGCCGGACGACCTGGGACGGGGTGGGCAACGCCACCGCGCTCCTCCACCTACGGGCGATGAAGCCCGGGGACGAGGCGCTGCTCTATCACACCGGGAGCCAGCGCGCGGTCGTGGGCATCGCACGCGTGACCTCGGCGCCCCGTCCCGACCCGGGCGCGGATGACCCGCGCCGGGTAGTCGTGGACATCGAGCCCGTGCGCGCGCTCGCGCGCCCGGTGCCGCTCGATGCGCTCAAGGGCCTCGAGGGACTCGCCGCGTGGGAGTTGCTGCGCATCCCGCGGCTTAGCGTGATGCCCGTGCCGCCGGCGGCCTGGGCGGCCATCCGGCGGCTCGAGCAAGGCGGCTAGTCGTCGTCGGAGTAGCGGTCGCGCCGGCTGCCGCCGCCGCCACGTTTTAGGAAATGAAATTGCTACACTGGTCAATGAGGAGAAACCCGCCGGTAACTATGAAATCAATTTTGATGCTTCGAAAATATCAAGCGGTGT
>JAPKHB010000049.1 GCA_026647295.1 Planctomycetota bacterium
GCTCTGCCTACGCGCGGCGTGGCTCGCGGACCTCCGGCGCGAAAACCAGCTCGAGGCTTCGATGGCGAAGGCCATCGCGCCCGCTGCCGCGCTCGATGCGGCGGTGGCCGGCATGGAGATCCTGGGCGAGGTCGCGGCGCTCGCGGAGGCCTACGCCGTGACGCGCGACCCCGCACTACGCGCGCCGGTCGAGCGGGCGGCGCTGGCGCTGCTGGCCTGGCAGCACGCGGACGGGGGCTTCAGTTACGTCCATCGGGTGGGTGACGCGCCCACCAGCGCCGTCGTCGGCCTCGCCCTCGGCCAGGTGGCCCGGGCCGGCATCCCCCTGCCCCGCGGGCCCCTCGAGCGGCTGCTCGCCTTCCTCGACGCCCGCGTGGATCCGTCCAGCGGGCGGTCGGAGTACCACGCGGGGGCGGAGGCCCTGGGCTACACGCCCACCCGCGCCAACGCCGCCTCGGGCCTGGCGGTGCGGGCGCTGCTCGGCCGCCTGTCCGACGCGCCGCATCTGGGCGCGGCGCTGCGCGCGGCGTTGGGGCCACGGCCCCGCTGGCGCCTGGAGGAGCGCGAGGTGCGCACGGCCGACGGGCGGCGCGTGCGCGCCCAGGTCGGCTCGCTCTACCCGCTGCGCTGGCACCACGGGGCGATCGCGCTCGCCGCCGGGCAGCGGGCCGAGTTGGGGGGCTGGTGGGCAACGCTCAAGGCCGCCCTGCTCGACGGCCAACGCCAGGAGGGCAGCGCCGCCGGCTCATGGGACCCGCTCGGCCCCTACTCCGGCGCGGGGGGACGGGTCTTCATCACCGCGCTGTGCGTCCAGATGTTGCGCGCGCCCCAGCGCTACTGATCCCGGCCGGCGCACAGTTCGCGGCGCACCCAGCCCTCCAGCCGGCCGCGCGCGAGCGGGTGGCGGTCGACGCCGCGCAGGCGCTCCGGGGGCAGGAGTTCGTGCAGCGTCTCGAAGGCCCGGCGCCGCGCGGCGCGATCGGGCAGGTCGAGCGCCCGCACGAGGGCGAAGGTGCACCAGGGCCCGCCGGCGCGGCAGCGCGCCGCTCGGGTCGCCGCGGCTTCCTCCTGCGCGAGCCAGCCCGCGACGGCCTGCGCGGCGGCCTCGCGGCCCAGCGGCGCGGGGGCCTGGGCCGGCGCCTCGGCCGGCGTCTCGCCCGCCGGCAGGGCCTCGGGCCGCGGCGTGGTCACGCGCGGCGGCGCCGCCCGCGGCGTGAAGGCCCGCGGCGGGTCGGCCGCGCGGGTGAGGAAGAGCAGGGCGAAACAGGTGGCGTAGAGCGGGCGCTCGCCCCGCCAGGAGCCGTCCTTGTGCTGGGTGGCGATCAGGTGCGCGGCGCCCGCGGCGTACCAATCGGTCTCCCCCAGCCGCTCGTGGCCGGCCAGCACCAGTGCCCGCTCCACGGTCCACAGGTAGTAGTGCAGCCAGCCCCGTCCGGCGGCGCGCTGGCGCTGGCGCACGCGGTCCGCGACCGGCCCGGGGTTGCGGTCGGGGCGGAACACCGCGGTCAGGTGGGCGAGCGCCGGGCCCAGCGCGGGGTCCGGGCTCGGGCGGCCCTCGGCGGCGTCCAGCAGCGCGAGGCAGGCGATGCCCGCCGCGGTCATCGACCCGGTGGAGGCGCTGTGCCGCGAGCCCCCGCTGCTGTAGCCAAAGCCGCCGTCGGGCTGCTGGGCCTCGCGCCACCACGCGCGGGCGCGGGCCAGCGCCGCCGGCCCGACCGTGAGGCCCTCCGCGGCGGCGGCGCCCAGCGCGAGCAGGGCGAACTGCGCGTTGCTGTTGTCCCCCGTGTCCGGCGGCGGGCCGCCCCCGACCTGGTACCCCCACTGGCCGTTGCGGGCCTGGCCGCCGGCGATCTGGTCGGCCAGGCGCTGCATGCGGGGCCGGTCCTGTGCGCGCCCGCGCTCGCGCAACGCGAGCAGCAGCAGCGCGGCGGCGTAGGTGCCGGCCTCCCTGGGCCTTGTGGCCGCCAGGCCCGGCCCCTCGCGGTCGAGCCAGCGCAGCGCGCGTTCGAGCCCGCGCGCCGCGCGCGCACGGGCCCCCTCGCGCACCCCCGCGTGCAGCAGGGCGAAGGCCGCCAGCGCCGTGGGGCCCAGGGGGTCGGAGCCGCCGCCGAAGGTCCCGCGGGCGTCCTGTTCGCCGAGCAGCCAGGTCGCCCCCGCTTCGATGGCGCGGTCGATGGCCTCCGGGGGCGGGGGCGGGGACGGGCTGGGCTCTGGCGCCGCGCGCGCACCCGGGGCCAGCAGAAGGAGCGCGGCCAGCAACGCGGCGGCGGGCACGGGGCGCAGGGATGCCGGCCGGGGCACGAAACCTCCTCGCGTTCCTAACGCCTTGGCCGCTGCGGGGAATGGGCCAAGCCCGGCGCGGCGCCCGGAGCGGGCTAGACTCGCGGGAACGCCGCGAAAGGTCTCCATGCCCCTCACCCTACCCCCCCGCGCCGCGCATCTTGCGCTGCTCGCCTGCGCCCTCCTCCTGGCCGCCCCCGGCCCGGCCCGGGCCGACGAACTCGAGGCCGAGGCGGAGGCCGAACGCCGCGAGGCCGCCGAGCGCCACGCCGAGCGGGCCTTCGAGGCCTTCACGACCGGCAACCACGAAGAGGTGCTCAAGCGGATGGAGCGCGTGGCGCGCTATGCGCCCGAGAGTCCGATCCCCTTCCTGCTCAAGGCCCGGGTCTTCGAGCGCACCGGCCGCACCCGCGAGGCCTTGGCCGAGGCGCAGGCGGGGGCGCTCGCCCACCCGGACGACCGGCGCCTGGGCGGCCTGGTCCTGGAACTGCTCCTCGCCACCGGCCAGCGGGCGCGGGCCGAGCGCGAGGCCGAGGCCCTGCTCGCCGGCCGGCCGGACGACCTTCGCGCCCGCGCGGCCTACGCGGCGGCGCTCGAGGCCCGCGGCGCGCGCGCGGAGGCGCTCGCCCAGTACGACCGCATCCTGGAGGCCTGGAACTCCGGCAGCCCGCCCGAGGAGGAGCACCGCTACGTGGCCCGCGCCGCGGCGCGCATCACGTGGTTGAGCCCCGACCCGGGCGACGACCTCCTCCAGTCGGCCGTGCGCCTGCTCGAGCAGCGGGTCAAGGCGCACCCCGACGACCACGACGCGCGCCTGGAGTTGGCCGAACTGTGGCGCAGCGACCGCGGCCCCGACGGCCAGGCGCTCGCCCGGCGCAACTTCGAGCTGATCCTCAAGCGCAACTCCGAGGTGCCCGAGGCCCGGGTCGGGCTCGCGCGGGTGATGCTCGTGTTCTGGCGCCAGCACGAGGCCCGCCGCGAACTGGAGCGGGCGCTGGCGACCCATCCGCATCTGCCCGAGGCCCACGCGCTGCTTGCCGCCATCCACACGGGCAACGGCGACTACGAGCAGGCCGAGCGCAACCTCGCGGCCGCCCTCGCGGCCAACCCCGAGCACCTGGAGGCCCTCTCCGTGCGCGGAGCGCTCCACTACATCCGGGGGGAGGACGCGGCGTTCGAGGCCACGCGCGACCAGGTGCTGGCGGCGAATCCGCGCTACGGCGCCTTCTTCGTCGTGTGCGCGGAACTGGTGGGGGAGCGCCAGCGGCGCTACGACCGGGCCGTGGACCTTGCGCGCCGGGCGATCCAGGTCGACCCGGACGACCGCCGCGCCTACACCGCCCTGGGCGAGGCGCTGATGAACCGCGGGCGCACCGACGAGGCGCTCGAGGTGTTCCGCACGGGGGTGGAGAAGAGCAAGCGCTACAAGGACGTGCACCGCGACAACTGGATCGAGGTCATCGGCCAGTGGATGCCCACCTTCAAGGTGCTCGAGTCGCCCCGGTTCCGCATCCGCATGCCGCTGGCCGACGCCGCCGTGCTGCGCCACTACCTGCCCGACCTGCTCGCGGAGGCCGAGGACGAGCTCGCGACGCGCTACGGCGTGGCGGTGGAGCACCCCACCCACGTCGACGTCTTCGACCGGGTCGACGATTTCTCGGTGCGCAGCATCGGCGTGCCGGGCCTGCCCGCGCTGGGCGTGTGCTTTGGCAACGTGGTGACGCTCCTCAGCCCCACGGCCCGCCCCCTCGGGCAGTTCTCCTGGAGCCGCACGGCCTGGCACGAGTTCGCCCACGTGGTCACCCTGCAGTGCAGCGAGGGGCAGGTGCCCCGCTGGCTCACGGAGGGCTTGAGCGTCTACGAGGAGCAGCGCCGGCGCCCCCGGTGGGGCCGCGACATGGAACTCGAACTCTACAACCGCTGGCGCAACGGGCGGCTGCTCAAGATGTCGGAGATCAACGGCGCCTTCCGCGGGCCGGACATCATGTTCGCCTACTACCAGGGCGGGTTGATCGCCGCGCACCTCCAGCAGGAACGCGGTTTCGAGGTGATCCCGAAGATGCTGCGGGCCTTCGCCGCCGACCGCACGACGGCGCGCGTGTTCCAGGAGGTCCTCGGGCTCGAGCTGGCCCAGTACGACGAACTCTTCGAGCGCTACGTGGCCGGACGCGTGGGGGGGTACCGCCTGGTGCCGACCTGGGACGACCGCAGCCTCAAGGCGCTCGAGGAGCGGGTGGCCAAGGAGCCCACCGACGGCGAGGCCTGGGCCCGGCTGGGCTGGGCCCACCTGCAGCGCAACCGGGCCATCGACGCCGGCGCCGCCCTGCTCAAGGCCGAGGCCCACGCCCCCGGCCACCCCGAGGTGCGCCTGCTCAAGGCCCGCGTGGCCGAGCGCTCGGGCCGCCAGGACCTGGCCGAGCAGCACTACCGCGAGGCCCTGGCCGCGGGGGTCGAGGACTTCCACCTGCGGCTCTTCCTGGCCGACCGCGCGCTCGCCGGCCCGGGGCCGAGCGCCGCCGCCCTGGAGCACCTGGAGGCGGCCAAGCGGTGCTTCCCGGCCTACATCGGGCGCGACAGCCCCTACCTCCAACTCGCCCGCCTGTACCGGGGCGAGGGGGAGATGGCCAAGGCGATCGCGGAACTGGAGGCCTACGCGGCCATCGCGGCCGAGGACTACGACGTGCGGCGCGAGCTCAAGGGCTGGTATCTCGCCCAGGAGGACTGGGAGGCCGTCGCGCGGGTGTCCGAGGAGATGAACGACGTCTCCCCCTTCGGGGCCAACGTGCTGGGGGGCCGCGAGCCGCCCGACCTCACCCTGCACCGGGACTGGGAGCGGGCGCTCACCCAGCTCGGCCGCGAGGCGGAGGCCCTCCGGGAACTCGAGGTCCAGGTCGAGATCCTGCGCCTCCTGCCCGAGGCCGCCCAGGCGGAGGCGGGGCTGCTCGACACCCTCCTCAGCCTGGGGGAGCGGCTGCTGGCGGCCGGGCGGGCCGAGGAGGCCCTCGCCCAGGCGTTGGCCGCGTTGCGGCTTGACCCCCAGCGGGCGGATGCGCGTATGCTGAAGCAGCGCGCGGAAGAGGCCGGCGCGGGACGGTGAGGGCCCGATCGTGAGCACGCTCTGCCGGGAGGTCGAGGACGGACTGCGCGAGGAGCTCGTGCGCGCGCTGGGCCGCCACCGCTACCACCTCTGGTTCCGCGACACCCGCGTGCTCGCGGTGGACGGGCAGGGCGTCACGTTGGCCGTCCCGACCGAGGTGCACCGCACCTGGCTCTCCTTCACCTACGGCGGCGTGCTCGAAAGCGCCTGCTCGGCGCTGCTGGGCCCCGGGGCGCGCCTGCGCCTCGAGGTGAACGAGGCCGAGGGCGAGCGCCGCCGCGTGCGCGAGGCCCTGCCGCAGCGCCCGGCGGAGTGGCAGGCGCTGCTCGAGCGGCTCCGGCCCGCGCCGCGCTTCGAGGGCTTCGTGGCCGCGCCGGCGCGCCGCTTTCCGCTCCTCCTCCTCCAGCAGGTGGCCCAGGGCGGCGGGCCGGGCGAAGCCCCCGTGCTGCTGGTGGGCCCCCCGGGCAGCGGCAAGACCCACCTGCTCAAGGCCCTCGAGGCGGACTGCCAGCGCCGCCGCCCCGGCGAGTGCCTCTACCTCTCGGCCCGCGGCTTCACGGAGCGCTGGGTCGGGGCGGTGCGGGCCCGGGAGGTGGACGCGCTCCGGGCCTTCGAACTGGACCTGGCCGCCCGGCGCCTCGTGCTCATCGACGACCTGGACGACCTGGCCACCCGGCCCTCGACCCAGGCCGAACTCGCCCGCCTGCTCGACCGCGGCCCCGGGGGCCCGCGCTACGTCCTGGCCCTGGACCGCCCGCCGGCCGACCAGGAGCCGTTCAGCGCCCGCCTGCGCTCGCTCCTGGGGGCCGGGGTGGCGTTGCACCTTGCGCCGGCCCAGGGCGAGGACCTCGACCTGCTCCTGCGCGAGCGCGCCCGGGCCTACGGCCTCACGCTGCCCGCGGACGTGGGCGCGGCCATCGTGACCCGCACGGGCTCGGTGCGCGGGGCGGTGGAGATCCTGGACCGCTGGGCCGCCGCGAGCCGCACGCTGGGGCGGGCGCTCGGGGCGGCCTTCCTGGGGGAGGTCGCGCCCGGCGTGGCGCTGCGCGCGCGCGAGGAGGTCATCCGGCGGGTCAAGGACGCCGTCGCGCGCCACTTCGCCCTCGAGCGGGCGCTGCTGGACCGGCCGACCAAGCTGCGCCAGGCGCAGTTTCCGCGCCACGTGGCCATGTACCTCGTCTACCGCGCCTGCGCGCTGCCGCTGGGCGAACTGGCCGCGGCCTTCGGCCTGCGCAGCCACAGCAGCGTGAGCCGCGCCATCCACGGTCTGCGCGAGCGGCGGCTGGCCGACCCAGGGCTGGAGCAGACGCTCGACGGCCTGCTCACCGGCGTGTAGGCCGGCCGATGCGCCCCCCGGAGCCGATGCCCGGCGTCTTCGTCGTGCTCGAGGGCCTGGACGGCGCGGGCAAGAGCACCCAGGCCGCCCGACTGTGCGCGCGCATCGCCGCGCGCGGACGCTCGGTGGTCCACGCGCGCGAGCCCGGAGGCACCGCGCTGGGCGAGCGCGTGCGCGCGCTCCTGCTCGACCCCGCGCTGGGGGAACTGGCGCCGATGGCGGAGGTCCTGCTCTATCAGGCCTCGCGCGCCCAACTCGTCGAGGAGGTCATCCGGCCGGCGCTGGCCGCGGGCCGGGTCGTGGTCTGCGAGCGCTGGCACTACGCCACCGAGGCCTACCAACTCGCCTACGAGGGGATCGGGGCCCGGGCCGACGCGCGGTCCGTACGCCAGAGTTCGCGGCTGGCCGTGCGCGGCGTCGAGCCCCAGCGCGCCCTCTTCCTCGACCTGGGCGACGCCGCGGCCCAGGCGCGGGTGGGCGCCGCCCCCGACCGGGTGGAGGCCCGGGGCCCGGCCTACCGGGCGCGGGTGGCGCGGCGCTACCGGGAGATCTTCGCCCGGGACCCGGTGCGCCTGCGCGTGGTGGACGCCCGCGGGACGCCCGAGGAGGTGGAGGCGCGCATCTGGGCCGAAGTCGCGGACCTGTGCGCCTGACGGCGCCGTTGTCGGGGCCTCGGCCGACACTGGGTCCGATGGACGCCCTCTTCCCGCCGCCCCCTGCGCTCGAGGCCTTCGGCGCCCAGGCGGCCCGGCTCGTCAAGGCGCTGGAACGCAACCGGCTCTCGCCGGCCTACCTGATCGAGGGCGGCGACGCCGACACGCTGCTCGCCGCCGCGCGGGCCCTGGCGGCGGCGGCCGTGACCGGCGCGCCCCCCGGCCCGCGCGACCCCGGCGCGGAGGGCCGCGTGGCGCGGGGCACGCACCCCGACGTGCACGAGCTCACGCGCGACAAGCAGACGGTGATCTCCGTCGCGGCGCTGACCGAGGTGCTCGAACGCGTCGGGGTGACGCCGCTGGAAGGCGTGCGCCAGGCCTTCGTGATCCACCCCGCCGAGGCGATGGAGGCGCAGGGGCTGGCCCGCTACCTCAAGGCCCTGGAGGAGCCGCCGGCGCACACGCTCTTCCTCCTCCTTTCGACGCGCCCGGAGCGGCTCCCCGACACCGTGCTCAGCCGCTGCCGCCGCGTGCGGCTCGCGCCGCTGGCGGAGGGCGCGGTGGCCGACGCGCTCGTGGCCGAGGGCGCCGCGCCCGAGGAGGCCCGCACGATCGCGGGCCGCGCGGGCGGTTCGCTCGGGCGCGCGCGTCGCCTGTGGCGCGCGGGCGCGCCCGCGCTGCTCGCCGCGCTGGGCGACGCGGAGGCGCCGGTCGTGCGCACGGCCGAGGCCACGCTGGCCGCGCTCCAGCGCCACGCCGGCGAGGCCGCCGCCGAGGACGAGCGCGAAGGCGACATGCGGCGCCAGCACCTGCGCGAGGTGCTGCGCGACCTGATCCACGCGCTGTGCGTGGACGCGCGCGACGCGGCGTGCGGGCGTCCGGTGCGCTGGGTGGCCCCCCGGACCCCCGCGGCGGCGCTAGACCTCCTGCGCGGGTTGGAGCGGCTCGACCTCGCGGTCGTGAGCAACGTCACGCCCGCGGTGGTGGTCCTCTCGCTGGCGGGCCTGCTGCGCGGCTCGGACCCGGAGGCCCCGCCGGCCTGACGCACGGGCGGCGCGGCTGTTCGGCGCCTGTTCGCAGGGGGGTGGGCCTACGGAGGGCCGTGCGGCCGGCCGATAGGTTCCTCGCGGGGCCACCGCGCCCGACGGGCGGCAGATTCCGCTCCAACGGCGGCCCGGGCTTGGGTAGGGTTTTGCCCGCGGGGTGCGGGCCGGCCCGCCCCGGGCCGACGCCCCGCAGGCCAGGCGCGCAACGCACAAGGACGGGAACCGGGACGCATGGACAAGGAAACGGTGATCCTCGGCATCTGCGAGCGCGACCGGCGCTACGCGCCGGAGGCGTACCACTTCGTGTTCGAGGCCCTGGACTTCACGCTGGTGCGCCGGGGCGGCGGGCGCCGGCACGTGAGCGGCGCGGAGATCATGGAGGGCGCGCGGCAACTCGCCCTGGAGAAGTTCGGTTTCCTCGCCCGCGCCGTGTTCCGCCAGTGGGGGGTCACGCGCACCGACGACTTCGGCGCGATCGTCTTCAACCTCATCGGGGCGGACCTCCTGCAGAAGACGGCCGACGACCGCATCGAGGACTTCTGCGGGCTCTTCGACTTCGCCGAGGCCTTCGACGACGCCTTCGACGAGGCGCTCGAGGCCGTCGAGCCGTAGGTCCGTTCCGCTACGGGGCTTGCCAGCCTGCGACCAGGGCGTGGCGGCCGCTGGGCGATCCGTCGCGCCGGTGGCTGAACCAGCGCGCGGGCTCCTCGCGGGTGCACCCGCCGAGCCCGTGGACCTGCGCGGCGTCCAGCCCGGCGGCGAGCCACTGCGCCGTGAGCACCGCCCGCAGGTCCACGTGGGCCCGGCCGCCCGGCGGGACCGCAAAGCAGGCCGCGTGTGCGGCCCCGGGAACGGTCGGGGCGAGCGCGTCCACGACCTCGGGACCCGTCTCGTAGCAGGCGCCGCAGATCCCCGAGGCGATGAGCGCCCGCACGCGCGCCCTCCGGGCGCCGGGCGCCGCAAGGAGCGCCCGGAGCGCCGCCGTCCCGATTCCCTGCGCAAGGCCCCGCCAGCCGGCGTGGACTAGGACGAGGACCCGCGCCCGGGGCTCGACCAGGAGCGCGAGGGTGCAGTCCGCCCCGAGCACCGCCCCCAGCACCCCGGGCCGGTCGAGGAGGATCGCGTCGGCGGGCGGCGCCCGGCCGGCGGGGGCCTTGAGGCGCGCAAGGCGTGCACCGTGGACCTGCCGGACCGTGCGCAGGGCCCCAAAGCCCAGCGCCCGGGCCACCGCCCGGCGGTTGGCGGCCACCGCCCCGGGGGCGTCGCCCACCGAGCGGCCGAGGTTGAGGGCCTCAAACGGCGGGCGGCTCGCCCCGCCGGCCCGGGTGGTCAGGGCCGCCCGAAGGCCCGGGACGGCGGCCAACGGCACCCGTCCGTCGAGGTGGACCAGGCCCGGCCGTGGCGGGGTCAGCGGGCCTCGGGCAGGCAACTCAAGTCCGGGATCGAGCGGAAGTCCACGT
This sequence comes from Planctomycetota bacterium, assembly GCA_026647295.1. GTDB lineage: Bacteria > Planctomycetota > PLA2 > PLA2 > JAEUHO01 > JAPKHB01. The sequence continues at coordinate 9,873 of JAPKHB010000049.1, forward strand.
TGAGCGTGCCGAGCAGGTCGACCAGCGCGCTCTGGAGCTGGGCGTCGTCCACCAGGTCGCCGACCAGTTCGCGGCCGAGGCGGTCGCCCACCGTGCGCCGCACGTGCCAGCGCACGAGGTAGCGCACGGCGTTGGGCGTCAGGCGGGTGTCCAGCGTCTGGTAGAACTCGTCGAAGCCGGGGTAGGAACCGGTGGCGCAGCGGTCCGAGCGGGCGAGGCGCTCCATGAGCAGCGGGTTCTGCTCGAAGAGGCCCTCGACGTAGGTGCGCACGGCGCCCGTGCCCTCGAGCGTCCGCTGGGCCTGGAGTTCCCAGAGGTCGAGCAGGTCGGGCTTCACCGTGACGTGCGGCTCGATGCCGCCGATGGCCTTGTAACGGCCCTCCACCAGTTCGACGCGCCGGTCGGGGTTGAAGCCCGACGGCGTGTGGTAGCGCGCGATCGTCACCTTGATCGAGCCGTTGGGGTCGCGCTTGCCGTTCTGGTTCCGGTCCTCGAAGGACTCGCCGTCGTCCCAGCGGCCGTTGCCGTTCAGGTCGCTCAAGGGCTCACCCGGGTCCCAGCGGCCGTTGCCGTTTCGGTCCACGAACTTCTCCGGCGGGTCGTACTCGCCGTTCTTGCGCGGGGCGTCCTGGAAGGGTTCGCCCGGGTCCCAGCGGCCGTTGGTGTTGAGGTCGGTGAAGCTCTCGCCCGGCAGCGGCCGGCCGTAGCTGCGCTCCTGGTCCGTCCAGGGCTCGCCCGGGCGGCTGTCCAGGGGCAGGTTCACCTGGGCCGACCCCTTGCCGTAGGTCATGGCCCCGACCAGGCGCGCGCGCTGGTGGTCCTTGAGCGCACCGGCCAGGATCTCGGCCGCCGACGCGGTGCCCTGGTTGATCAGCACGACGAGCGGCACCTGCTTGCGCGTCGCGCCGGTGCCCAGGGAGCGGTGCACACGGCCCGGGTACACGTCCGGCCGGCCGACCTCGCGCACGACCTCCTTGCCGCCCGGCAGGAAGTGGCTGGCGATCTGCACCGCCACGTGCAGGTAGCCCCCGCTGTTGTAGCGCAGGTCGAGCACGACGCCCTGCACGCCCTCCTTCTCGAAGTGGTCGAGGACCTTGGCCACCTCCTGCCCGGTGTCCTCCGAGAAGTGCTGGATCTGCAAGAAGCCCACCTTGGCCGGCAGGATGTCGTAGGCGGTGGTGGGGATCGTGATCCGCGCGCGCACGAGGTCGAACTCGCGGGGTTCGGGCCAGCCGCGGCGCAGCACGCTCAAGCGCACGGTGGTCCCCGGCGGGCCCTTGAGGCGCCGGACGCACTCGTCCACGGGCAGGCCCTCGGTGCTCTGGCCGTCGATGGCCGTCACCATGTCGCCGGTGCGCAGGTCGGCGCGCCAGACGGGGCCGCCGAAGATCGGCCGGCTGATGGTGAAGAAGGAGGCGTTGTCGGGGTCGTTGTAGACGTAGGCCCCGATCCCCCCGTAGGAGGGGTCGAGCGAGTCCTGGAGCTGGGCGTTCTCCTCGGGGCTCAAGTAGGAGGTGTAGGGGTCCAGCGCCTGGGAGAGCCCGTGGGCCGCCGCGTCCTCCAGGTCGTCCCCCCGCAGCTTGTCGATCTGGACGTAGCTGCGGCGCAGCACGTCCTTGATCTCGTCGAGCAGGGGCCAGCGGCTGCGCGCGGGGGCGGTCGGGGCGGCGGGATCGGGCTCGCGCAGGGCGCCGTCCTGGAGGCGTTCGAGTTGGAGCACGCGCAGGAGCAGCGCCGCCGAGCGGCCGCGCTCCGTGGGCTCGGACTTGAGCGCGTGGATCACGGCGAGCACCTCGGCGTCGCGCACGCCGATCTGCCCGAGGGCGAGGGCTCCCTCCGCGCGCAGGTCGGGGTCGCTGGAGCGCAGGTACTGCTCCATGACCTCCTTGCCCTTGGCCTTGTTGGCCAGGTTGAGTTGCCAGAGGCTGCGCGCCATGGCCAGCTTGACGACCGGGTCCAGGGTCTCGTCCACGCGCTCTTCGAGCCACTCGGCCTCGTCGAGCTCGCCCTCCTCCCCGATCACCTGGAGCGCCGCGGCCTTGAGCACCGGCTCGACGGCCTGGGCGTCCACGACGCCGCGCAGCACCTCGAGCCCCTCCAGGTAGTCGGCCAGCAGCACCAGCGCCCGGCCCGCGGCCAGGCGCCGGGCGGGCGTGGCCTCGCGCCCCTGCGCGCGCAGCGCCGGGATGGCCGGCTGGCCCAGGGCCGCCAGCGACTCGCTCAACTTCCAGACCTGGGCCGGTTCCGCGCCCGGGTCCTCCTGGAGCAGGGTGCGCACGGCTCGGGCGGCCCCCGCTTCGTCGATTTCGTCGGCCCGCAGCACCCCGGGGCACAGCCCCAGGGCGAGCACGAGCAGGAGGGCGATGGCGAGCGGCTTGGGCATGTCGGGTTCCAGCGGCGGCAGGCGGGACGCGGGCGCTGCCAATCGTAGCCGCCCCCCTGGCCGAAGCCCGGGAATCGACCACGCGGCGCGGCGGTGGCTGCTGCCTTGATCGGCCATGGGGCGCCGGGACCGTACCGGGCCCCCCGCCCGCCTCGCAGCCCGCGCCCGGCGCCCCGCCCGTGACCCCCGGCCCCGGCCCCGACGGCGAGAGAGGCGCGAGGGTCTCCGGGCGGCGGTGCGGCCGTTGGCGCCCATCGGCCCGTCAGCGGCGGATTGCGCTTGAGGCCCGGGCGGGTCCCCGGAAGGATAGGTGCGTGGCTGACTTCCCGGCGGACCGGAGGCGGCCGATCGAGAACGCGGCAACGTGCCGCGCCGGTGCGAGAGCCGGTCCGCGTGGGGAGGGAGGCGGAGGCGGAGGAGCCCATGCCCGAGGAATGGGGAGGCCCGCGTAGGCGGCGGCGTAGATTCCCCGGACCGGCCCTGCCGCCGGACGTAGAAGGCCTCGTCCAGGCGCTTGGACGCGACCGGGTAGGAGATGCGCGCCCGCTCGATGCCTGGTTCCGCGATCGGTACCCCGTACTCGAGCGCGCCTGCGCCGCCTGGCTGGGCAACCCCGACTGGGGCGAGCGGATCGCCCGGCGTACGACCGTGGAGGCCTTCCGCGCCTGCCGGCAGGGCTTTGCTCCTGCGCACGAGCGATCCTGGCTGGCCAGGGTCGCCTTGCTCCAGTACTTCACGATGCTGCGGGAGGACCGCCGTGACGGTGTGCCCGGCGACGCCAGAGGGACGCCCATCCAGGCGCTGGCCCAGGACGCCCTCCCGCAATCGCAGGCGGCCGATCCGAGCGAAGCAGCCGCCGAGAGCGAGGCCGTCGCCTTGGCGCGCACGTTCGTGGACCTGCTCCCGCCCCCCCAGCGGCAGATCGCGAGGCTCCGCTACCTCGAGGGGGCGCCGACTCGTGCGATTCGCCAGTGGCTTCGGATTTGGCGCCCCGTGGGCGACGATGAGGCCCGCCGCATGGTCAAGCGGACCTACGCCATGCTGCGGGCCCTTGGCGAAGGCAAGAATCTTCGCGAGCAGTGGCCGCTGGCTTTTCACGCTGGAAGAAATCGCTGGCTGACTACCCCCCCCCCGCCGTTTGATGCTCCTACATAGTGTGGTCGCTCGGCGTTCGACCACGGTCCCCCTGGAGAGAAAACCCATGCTTCGTCTTCCGATCGGTCTCATCCTTCTCGGACTCTCGACCGTAGCCGCCTTCGCAGCGGCTGGCGGCTCCGGCGGCGCCGGGGGTGCCGGAGGCGTGGTCTCCGGCGAAACCGCCTCCAATGGGGACAACGGCGTCCCCGGCTCCGTGGGTGCCAACGGCGAGAACGGCGGCGGCACTGGCGGATCGGCGGGAGAGCACGGTGTTGCCGGACAGGGGATCTCCCGGATCGGCGGAGACGGGCAGATGATTGAGGCATTCGCCGACAACCCCGGCTCCGGCAACGGGGCTACCGCTGGCGGCGGTGGGGGGCAGGGCGGACCAGGCGGCAGCAATCCTGCACGGGGCGGCGGTGGCGGTGGCGGTGCCGGGGGTGGCGGAGGTGGCGGTGCCGCCTATGCGCGGACTGGGAACTCCGTGTTCAGCGTGCCGGAAGACCCCGAGGAGGAGCCCGTGCTGCTGCAACAGGCCAAGGCTGCGGCGCGCGGCGGGGGTGGCGCCACGGGCGGTGACGGGGGGACAGGCGGCGTCGGATCGCCCGGTGGAGGCGGCGGTGGGCCCGGAGGCGGAGGCCACGGGGGTCAGTCCAAGGCCAAGGGTGGAAACTACGCGATCGTGGTTTCGACTGGCGGAAACGGTGGAGATGGCGGCGACGGCGGAGACGCAAGGCCGGGGGGGACTCCAGGTGGCGCGGGCACGGGCGGCGTCGGCGGCACGTCGAGCGTCGATTCACCAAACCCCGCCCCTAACTCCAGTTCGACGAACGGCACCAACGGAGCCTCCGGCAGCAGCGGGAGCGTGGTCTCGTAGTGGCCTTGGGCGTGCCCCCGCGCCACCGGCAAGATGTCTGGACGCCCATCGAACGGATCGGGCTTGCTGGGACTGCGCTGCGCCGTGGTGGGAGGTGGCGTTGAGGACCGCAAGGCGTCGGGTCTGGCTGGGCCTGGGCGTCCTGGCCGGCTTCCTCGTCCTCCTGTTCGCGCTTCTGCATGGCGGCGGCGCGCCTGCGCCCCAGGAGCGGCGTCCTCTTCCATCGGATGCATCCCATGCGCCGGCCCTGCAGACCCGATCCGCGCCTGACGGCCCGGAGCCAGAGGGGGCCGACGGCCCGGAGGGCGCGCAGATCGCGGTTCGGGACCTGGCAACCGGCGACCCCTTGGCGGGCATTGGCATACGATTCAAGGTCGGAGATGGCGTGCGGGAGGTGCTATCCGATGACGGCGGCATGCTGACCCTCCCGGCGGAGGCGCCCGCGGCGGCCGCCGTGGAGTTGGCGAGCGAGCGTTGGCAACTGCCGTCGGGGTACACGATCGGAAGTCTGCGCCAAGAGAAGACGCTCTGGTTGTACGGCTTGGTGTCGGTGCGCGTCCGCGTCACTTATGCCCGGCCGCCCTCCGATCCGCGGCCACCCTGGATCACGGTGCGCACCGTGGGACCGGACGTGCGCACGGACGCGGATCGTCAGGGGCGGACTCCGTGGCAGTTCGGATGGAGCATGAGCCGCGGACTGGACACTCTGCTGAATGCCTTCGAGTTCGATGCGGCATCGGAGACGTTCTCGGGCACCATCCCTCGCGTAAGGTACACGGTGATCGGCGTGGGACGAGCGGGGTTCCGCCGATGCCTCCTGGATGTCCCCACCCAGGGCGACGACGAAGTCGACCTGGTCGCGTTCCTGGAGCCCGCCTGGGCTCTCGCGGGGCGCTTGGGCGATGAAGAGGGCAACCCGGTGGCCGGGGCACTCTTGCAAGTGTACGTCGTCGTCGAAGGGCACCGCAGCCACCTGAATCCCTCCCGCGAGGCCCTGGGGGTGGGGTGGGCCGCCGGGCTAAGAACCTCCCGTGACGAGCACGCCGTCGTGAACCTGGGCAGCAAGGTGCGCCTCGCGGAGGACGGGTCTTTCCGCATCGAACTCCCCTTGGTGGGGCGGGTCGTCCTGGTCGCTCACGCGCCAGGTCGCCGGCCGCTGTGGCGGGACCTGGGCGTCGTGACCGGGGAACTGGCCGACGTCGACCTGCGCCTCCCGGCGCCCACCCCGTCGAGCGGGCGGATCACGTTTCGTGTGAAGTCCACGATCCTGCGTCATGCGATGGTGCACGTGAGCGACATCACGGACCGGGCATTGCAGACGACCTTGCGGATCGACCTGGATTCAGAGGGAAGCTTTCCGGACACCTGGTTCGTCCGGGGCCGGGAGTACTGGATCATCGCGTCCGGGGTGGGACCGGACGGGAGTGAGATCTCGGCAGACGGTCTCATCCGCTGGGATGGGCGCGAAGTCGTCGACATCGACACGCTCGGGGTGGACCTGGACGCATTTCGCTCCCGGTGAGCACCCCCTGGAACCCCGCGCCGCCGGGCCCCGCGACGCAACTCGCCGGAACGGCGTGCCGCGGACCCTGGGCATCCGCCGGCCCTTGAGCCGGACGGCAGGCCTCCCGCTGAGGCTGCCGCGGTCCGGGGGCCTGGCCGCGGACCGTACCGCCCCCGCGGCCCCCCG
>JAPKHB010000490.1 GCA_026647295.1 Planctomycetota bacterium
GCCAAGCTTCTGGCCTTCCAGCAGAAGACGGCGCGGTTGCAGCGGGCCGTCCTTGGAACGATTGAGTCTGTCAAGGAAGCGCAGAAGAGGCTCGCCGGCAGCGGGATCCGGGGTGCGCCCCGGGATCGCGCGGAACGGGAGCGCGAGCCCCCCACGACGCGCGGGCCGGAGCGTCGCCACGGCGCCGCCCGGAGGTCCGGAGGGGTCGCGCCCGTCCCCGAGCGCACCTTCTACACCGGCGCAGGGACGCTGGCGGGCCCCCGCGAAGCCTCTGCCGCGGGATGGGTGCGCCGGGGCGGCGGGAATCCGCCGGGCGCGGCGCCCCCGCGGGCCGTCCATCGGCTCGTGCGGGGGGCGACTTGGGCGCGTTCGCCCACCGGCCTGCCCGCAAAGTCGCCTCCGGCGCGCCCCCTTGGCCCGGCGCCTCGCCGTGCCGGGCCGTGTCCAGGGGCTCGCGCGAAGGCGCCGCCCCCGCGACCCCACGGGTCCGCGGGGGCGAGCGGGACCGGCGGCGCGGACCGCCGGAGGGCCGGCGCCGCCGGCCGCCGCTACGGGTTGGAGGCCGCGGGGGGCAGGTTCTCGCCGCCGCCCGACTTGAAGAGCCCGGCGTTGAAGTGGTCGCCGAGCGCCCGCTGCATGAACCAGACCGCCACCAGCAGCACGAGGAAGGTCAGGATCACGAGCCCGTTGCCGAGTTGATCCGCGGGGGGCGCGACCTCGTCGTAGTCCTCGTAGATGTCTTCGCGAGCCATGAGGGGGTCTCCTGTCTCCTCGGAGCGTCGAGCGTCCGTCGGTCCGGGGGACGGCCTAGCGGCCGTTGATCACCCGGTCGCCCTTGCGGATCTCGCCCTTGCTCATGCCCTTGATGGCGAACCCGGCGGCCTGCTTGGCCTGCACGTTGTCGATCTGGATGGTGCCCACGTACTCGTCCCCGCGGGAGACGATGTACTGGAAGCCCGGCAGCACGCCGTCCTCTTCGCCCAGCGAGATCACGTAGACGTTGCGGGCCCCGTCGGCGGCCAGGATCCGGCCGTCGTGCGGGGGCTGCACCACGGAGGTCGCGCCGGGGTTGCGCTCCTTGAACCAGTTCAGTTCGAAGGCGATGCGCTTGTTGTGCTCGCTCAAGTCGGCCAACTTGGCCTCGAGGTCCCGGCCCTTCTCGGTCTCGCGCTGGAGCTGCAGCTCGAGGGAGTTGACCATCGCGACAGCGGCGTCGCGGTCGGACTGGGCCGAGCGCAGGTTCTCGCGCAGTTCGTTGAGGGCGGCATTCAGGTTGTCGATCAGGGTGCGGTTGGAGTCGATCGTCTTGGTCATCGACTCGATCGACTTCTGGGCGCGGTCCAGGTCGCCGGCGAGCTGGGCGAAGATCTCCTTGAGGTTCTTGTTCTCGGCCTCGAGGTTCTGGCGGGCCGTCTCGGCCACGCTCTTCTGGTTCTGCGCCTCGGTGAGCTGGCTGCTGAGCAGCGTCACCCGGGCGAGGAGTTCATTGCGGCTGGCCTCGGCGTCCTTGCGGGTCTGGGCGTGCCGGGCCTCCTCCTGCGACAGTTTCACCCGGTAGGTCTCCTTTTGAATATTACCATAAGGTAATGCCTATAGTCAATACCTTAACCTTAAAATTCTTCCTCTTGGTATTGACGAAAGGTTTGATTCGATATATTATAAAGCTGTCCTTACGAGGAAAATTTTTTGAAAGGAGGTGCTATGGAAATGACCGAATTGGTGAAGATGATCCGGGAGAGGCAAGGGAAGATGTCAATCGAAGAATACGCTAATAAAATGGGGTTGCGTGGGGCTACTCTGTCTCGTTGTTACAACGACGAACGGGCGCTTGGCATAGACGCCATTCGCAAAATGGCAGATTACTTCTCTCAAAGAGGCGATATCCAAATGTTACACGCCCTTAGTGCCTACGCTTTAGGACTGGAC
>JAPKHB010000491.1 GCA_026647295.1 Planctomycetota bacterium
AGGAGCGCGCGTGCGGGTCGCCCTGGCGCAGATCGACACCACCGCCGGCGACGTCCCCGGCAACGCCGAGCGCGTGCGCCGCGCGCACGCCCGGGGCCGCGCGGAAGGCGCCGACCTCGTCGTGGTGCCGGAACTGGCGCTCCTGGGCTACCCGCCGCGGGACCTGCTGTTGCGGCCGGGCGTGCTGCGCGCGGCACGCGCGCAGGTTGAGGCGCTCGCCCGCGCGTGCCGGGACGGCCCGGCGCTCGTGCTGGGCACCGTGGCGCCCAATCCCGCCCCGACGGGCAAGCCGATCCACAACGCGGCCGTGTTCCTCGCCGACGGGGCCGTCACGGCCACCTACGCCAAGCGCCTCCTGCCGACCTACGACGTCTTCGACGAGCAACGCTACTTCGCCCCGGGCTCCGTGCCCGTGGTCGTGCCCTTTCGCGGCCGCCGCGTGGGCCTGCTGGTCTGCGAGGACCTGTGGCGCGCGGACCTCGTCCAGGGCCGGCGCCTGTACGACGCCGACCCGCCGGGCGACGCGGTCGCCGCGGGCGCGGACCTGCTCGTGGCCCTGAGCGCCTCCCCCTACCACGGGGGCAAGGACGCGCACCGCGCCGGGCTCTACGCCGCCGAGGCCCGGCGCGTCGGACGCCCGCTGGTCTCGGTGCAGCTCGTCGGGGGCAACGACGACGTCCTCTTCGACGGGCGCAGCCGTGTCTTCGACGCCCGGGGCCGCGAACGGGTGCGGCTGGCGGCCTTCACCGAGGACTTCCGCGTCGTGGACCTGGACGCCATCGAGGCGGGCGCCGAGCCCGGGCCCGAGCCGGAGGTGCTGGCCGAGGACGAGGAACTGCGCCGCGCGCTGGTGATGGGCCTTTCGGCCTACAGCCGCAAGACGGACCTCACGACGGCGCTGGTGGGCCTCTCGGGGGGCGTGGACAGCGCCGTGGTGGCCTGCCTGGCGGCCGACGCGCTGGGACCGGAGCGGGTGCTCGCGGTCGGGATGCCGGGGCCCTTCACGGCGCCGATGAGCCGCGAGGACGCGCGCGCGCTGTGCGCGGCGCGCGGGCTCGCCTTCGAGGAGATCGCCATCGACGGCCCCTACGAGGCCTTCCGGGCCGCGTTGGCCCCGCTCTTCGCGGGGCGCCCCTTCGACGTGACCGAGGAGAACCTCCAGGCGCGCGCGCGCGGCACGTTGCTGATGGCGATCTCGAACAAGCTCGGGCACCTGGTGCTGGCGACGGGCAACAAGAGCGAGATCTCCGTGGGCTACTGCACGCTCTACGGGGACATGAACGGCGGCCTGGCCGTGCTCTCCGACGTGTGGAAGACGCGCGTCTACGCCCTCGCCCGGCGCTACGCCGACGCCGGCTACATCCCGGCCCGCACGCTCGCGCGGCCGCCCTCCGCCGAGTTGCGCCCCGGCCAGACCGACCAGGACTCGCTGCCGCCCTACGAGGTGCTCGACCGCATCCTGGCCCGGCGCGTCGAGTGCGGCGCGTCGCTCGCGGAGATCGTGGCGGCGGGCGAGGACCCCGCGACGGTGGAGCGGGTGCTGCGCATGGTGGAACGCAACGAGTACAAGCGTCGCCAGCTCGCGCCGGGCCTCAAGGTCACGCCGCTCGCCTTCGGCGTGGGCTGGCGCATGCCCATCGCCCGCCCCATCGACCTGCGCGGCGAATCCTGACTCGAATTGGCATACGGAGCCAGGCTCCGGTGCATCATTCGAGCGACATGAAGGGGGGCGCGCATTCCGGAGGTCGGCTCCGCGCTCCCGCGCGGACTGTCCAAGGTCGGCGCGCATTCGCGCGCCGACGCTTGGCCGGGGGGGTGCTGCGCACAGGCGGCTTGAGGTCCCCGGCGCAAGGGGCGTGCAGGGCCGATGGGTCGCCCTCGTTCCACGCGCCAGGCCATCTGCG
>JAPKHB010000492.1 GCA_026647295.1 Planctomycetota bacterium
ACCACGCGCGCGCCCAGCGTCTCGGCGTCCACGCCGAAGCGTTCGGCCACGTACCGCGAGTCCGGGGCCATCTCGCCCCGGCGCAGCGCGGTGAGGATCGCCCGCAGCGCCGCGCGCTCCCGGTCCCCCTGGGCCAGGCACCAGCACACGAACGCACCGGACTGCTCGTAGAAGGCGCCCCGGGGCGTGAGGGCCTCCGGGCCGCCGACGGCGTCGGACAGCACCAGCGGGCGTGCGGGGGCGCCGGGAAACTCCCGGCTCGAGTCGCCCGAGGCGGCGAAGAACTGCGGCCAGGGGATCAGCAACTCGGGGCCGGCGGCGGCGACCCGGCGCACGCACTCCGGCGGCGGCGCGCCGTCGGCGGGGCCGTCCGGCGCCCCCGCCGCCATCCACATGTGCACGCCCAGCGGCGCCATCCAGCCCGCCTGCTCGTAGCTGTACGTGCCGGCGTGGCCTTCCGCGCCCGGGTGGCGCTCCATCATCCAGTGCCACACCAGCGTCCAGGCAAGGTCCGCGAGCGCCTCGTCCTCCCGGTCGGCCTCGGCGCAGACGCGCGTCATGCGTTCGCTGGCGGCGTAGTAGGCGTGGTCGCGGCGGCGCAGGTACTTGTCGCCGGTTCCGAACCCGCCCATCAAGGCCACCCGCTCGAACGCCGCCCGATCCTCGTAGACCTGGAGGTAGAGCGGCGCCTTGGCCTCGGTGCCCCCCTCCGGTCCGAAGGTGCGGTCCAGGCGGGCCACGGCGGCCTCGGCCGCGAGGACGAAGCGCGCGAGCCGCGGCGTGAGCCGCTCGGGCAGCACCGCGAACACGTTCGGCAACTTCAGTCCGCGCACGTCCGGGCGCCAGTAGCCCGCCGCGGCGCCCACCTCGCGCTGCTCGCGGGTGAGGTCGCGGCCGTCGGCCGTCGGCCGGACGACCTCCTGGAGCGCGAGACCCGCGAGGTCCGCCAGCAGCGGCGCCCAGCCGTGCGCGTCCAGCGGCGCCGCGGGCCGGACGAGTTCCGGGAGGCGTGCCCCCACGGCGGCGGTGGCGGCCGCCTGTCCCGGCCCGCCGTCCAGCCGGGCGCGGAGGAAGGCGGTGCGCAACTCGGCCGGGTCGGAGTCCGCGGTCCCCGCGAGCAGCCGCTCGCGCCAGTCGGCGCGGGCGGCGCGCACCTCGGCGGCGCCCGCGGCGGCCGCGGCCGCCCGCGGGTCGCTCGGCCCGCGCCCGAGGCCGGCGAGCAGGCGCGTCACCCGGCCCACCTCGCGGGCCGCCGCGCCCCGGGCCAGGGCCTGGGAGAGCCCGTAGGACGCGGTGGCCCCGCGCCGCGCGCGGGCCTCGCCCTCGGCCCAGGCCAGCCACCGCTCCGCCGCCGCCGCGTCGGCCAGCGCTTCGGCCAGGGAGGCCGCCCGGCCAAGGTCCGCGAGGTAGAGGCAGCGCCCTTCGGGCTCGCACACCGCCTCGACGGGCCCCCCCGGCAGCGGGAGGGGCGCGGCCTTGGCAGCGTCCGGCGTGAAGCGGGCGGGGCCCTGGGGGCCGTCCGCGGCGAGCGTTCCGGCGACCCACTCGCCGCTGGCCGTCAGGGCGCGGGCCGCCAGGGGGGCGGCTGCCGCGCGCGCCCTGGCGTCGCCCAGGAAGGTCGGCCTTGCGCCCCCCTGCTCGCAGATCGCGCGCAGTTGCTCCGCGGCGACGTGGTCCAGAACGAAGCCGTCCAGCGGCACGAAGCCGCCCGCCGGGACGCGGGCCTGGCGCCACAACACCCGACCGTTTGCCAGGTCCACGGCCCCGTCGCCGACGTAGAGCGTGTCCCCCGCGCGGGCGGCGCGGTGCCACTGGCCACCGATGCGTTCCAGCGCCGCCGGGCCGAGCAGGTCGTGCGTGCGCACCTTGCCCTCGGCGCGCCAGTATTCCTTG
>JAPKHB010000493.1 GCA_026647295.1 Planctomycetota bacterium
AACTCACTCTCGATGAGATGATCCGGCAGGCTGCCGCAATTGATCGGCACAAAATTCTCGAACTGCCGGCGGCTGTTGTAGTGCAGATTCATCGCCACCAGCTCTTTGCCCGTGCCGGAGGGACCGCGCACCATGACGTTGGCGTTGTTGCCGGCAAACTTGGCGATCAACTCGCGCAGTTGGCGCATGGCCGCCGATTCACCGATGATGCGCTTGCGCCGCAGCAGGTCCAGCACCGTCTTTTGCAGGCGTTGGGCCGAGCGTTGCTGCTCCTGCAGCAGCCGCCTGCGTTCGAAGGCATTGATGATGTTGAGCACGAAATCGGTGGGCTGGTAGATATAAGCTTCGATATCGCCGGGGTATTTGGTGCAATACCAAATCGCGCCCGCCTCCTGCAGCCGGTGGGCAAACTTTGCGAGAGGTTCAGGGGAGCGCCGGACTCCCCAAAACACCGGCAAGGAGCAAGACAATGACTGATCGACAAATCCGCTACCAGGCCCGCCGCGCCGCCGCTGCGAGCTATTTTCGCGCCCTACAGAACCCTCATGGCCCAGGCCGCGCGGCGGACAGAGAGGATTCGGCGCAACTCAATGCTGCGCTTGCCTACACCGCATATCTACGACGTCACGGACTGCCCAACGACGATGCAGTCAGCCGATGTCGGTGGAATTGCCGAATGACCGACATTAACGACTGGGTGCTGAATCGCAACGACGACTAACGACCTGGCAGGGCTTCGGCTCTGCCCTGAGCGCCCTGGCCGGTGTAGGACGCTCAGGGGAGCGCCGGACTCCATAATCACCGGTAAGGAGTAATGATGACATACACCATCAAAGACATCTTGACGGCACAGGCAGGTTCTCCGGTCTTCGAGCCGGAGAACTACCCATCCGTATTTGACGTGCTGGTGTCTCTGCGCGACGAACTGTTCGCCGCGCGGGACCGCGCTCTCTCTGGGGCTTCGACCCCGGCGGAGTCGCCATCGGAACTTTGGAGTCCGTCAGCTACGGCAGACGGTCTCTACGACACGTCCGAAGGGCTCGCGCGAGCGATCCCCCTAATGATCGCCGAGAAATCTCGGCAGGAAGGTACACCATGAGACAAATGACACATATACAGCGCCAGGGTGACTGGCTTTTCGCAGTGCGCCCACGCACCCAGGCGGACGGGGACGCACTTCCCGCTCACGCGGGAGGGGGCTTGATCTCGGCCTCCGAGGTCTCCGGCCACTCTCACGTCGCCACGATTGGCGATGGGATAGCGGTATCCCCCACCCAGGTCGTGCTGCGGCCTGTGGACGGCCAGGTCAACATCGCACACCTCGACGCGGCAGGCGTACCGTGCGGCCACGATGCGCTATTGTGGGTGGACGTGCCCGACGACTCTGAGGTCGTCGGCATCCGGCAGATACAGGTCGCGCCGGATGGGCTAGTGGAGGTGAGCAAAGACTAACCCGCAACCCAACCTGCGAGGGTTGGGCGAGGGGCCTCCTCTCGCCGAGCCCTCGAAGGCTCGAAGGACTCGAAGGAGCAGACAATGACAATAACTGTGCACTATGGCGTCCCACTCGGCGCTGCATGGTCGGCCCGCCTAATCGCAGGCGAGCGGCCCTCGCTGGTCGAGGCTCTGCGTGAGAGCAACCCCGACGTGCGTCGGGCGCTCATGCACTTCGTGGACGTTAGGGCCGGGTCAGCCGATGCGCTCGACCCCGCCTGGCTCGTAGCGGCAGACGACGAGGGCGAGATCTATGACGTCCCCGAATACGGCCGGGTACTGCGGGTGATTGACCCGGCGGGCGGCCTACCCACGTACCTCGTGGTCGATCGGCGATGGGGGGATACTCCCCGCCAGGTCCGCTCCGCGACATTCCCCGTCGCACTCTGCGATAC
>JAPKHB010000494.1 GCA_026647295.1 Planctomycetota bacterium
ACTGCGCTCGCGGCGATCGGCGCCATGCCTGGCACGGTCGAGGATCGCGCCATCATCATTCGCATGCAGCGCCGCGCGCACGGTGAGAAGGTCGAGCGCGTTCGCTTGCGAACCCTCCGCGCCGACCTGCTCGACGCCGATCGTGAGCGGGCCGTCCAGCGGCAGCGCGGGCGCGCGCACCCGATCGCCGGGCGCCACCGGGCGCGGACGCGACTCGCCGGTGAGCGCCGCCTCGTCCAGCAGCGCCTCGCCCGCCAGCACGCGGCCGTCGGCGGGCACGCGCTCCCCCGGCCGCACCCGCACCCGGTCGCCCACGGCGAGCGCCGCGGCGGACACCTCCTCCTCGCCGCCCCCCGGACCCAGGCGCCGCGCGGGGCGCTGGTCCCCGGCCAGGAAGGCGCGCAGCCCGCGGGTGGCGTTGCGCTTGGCGGACGCCTCGAGCCAGCGTCCCACGGTGACCAGCGTGGCGAGCGCGCAGGCCGTGTCGAAGTAGAGCGGGTCGGCCCGGCCGGCGAGCACCGTCGCGGCGGAGATGCCGTAACCGGCCAGGATCCCCAGGCCGACCAGCAGGTCGGTGCCCAGGGCCAGCCGGCGCAGGTGGACGAGGGCGTTGAAGAGGTAGGGCACCCCCAGCACCAGCATCACGGGCGTGGCCGTGAGCCACTGCACCTTGGGGGCCCAGGCCTCGTAACTCGGGTCGGCCGCCGCGGAGGGGTCGAAGTAGCGCACCCACTGGACCAGCATCGTGACCATGGTGAAGCCGGCCCCGAGGCCGATGCGGGCCAGGAAGGAGGCCGCCTCGCTGCCCCCCTCGCGCCGGCGCCCGCCGCCCAGGCGGAAGGCGACCGAGCAGCCCAGGCAGCAGAAGGTCCCGCCGGCGCGCGCCACGCGCCCCGCGCCCACGGGGAGTTCGCAGTGGTCGCAGAAGCGGCGCGCGGGCGCGTCCACGTCAGGGGGCCTCCCCGTGGGGGTGGGCGGCCCCGCCGCCGTGCAGCAGGTCGGGCCACAGCCCCCGCAGCAGCGTGACCGCCCCGAGCAGGACGACGGCGGCCCCGGCCAGGGGCACGAAGCGCGCCCGCAGCGCGGGTCCGAGGCGCGCGCCCAGCCCCGCCACGAGCAGCAGCGCGGGGGCCGACGAGAGGCCGAGCACGGCCATCACGCCCATGGCGCCGAGCAGGGAGCCCTGGCGCAGCGCCTCGGCGAGGAAGGCGTAGACGAGCGGGCAGGGCAGGAAGCCGGTGAGCGCCCCCACGGCGAGCGGGGCGGTCGGGCCCCGCAGGTTCAGCACGGCCTTGAAGGCCCGACCGTAGGGGCTCGCCGGCCCGAACCACGAGCCCAGCGGCAGTTCGGGGATCCAGCGCAGGAGTTGGAGCCCGAACAGGACCATCAGCGCGCCGGCGAGCACGCCGAGCAGCGCCTGGGACGCGGCGAACCAGGGCGCGCGCAGCAGGGCCGCGCCCAGCAGCCCGGCCAGCGCCCCGAGCCACACGTAGGTCCCGGTCTTGCCCAGGTGGAAGAGCCCCTGCACGCCCAGGCGCCGCCAGGGCACGCCGCCGGGGCGGTCCAGCGCCAGGACGAAGCCCCCGCACATGCCCGCGCAGTGGAACGAGCCGAGCAGGCCGGAGAGCCAGAGGGTCCACTCTGCCGTCAAGTTTTTTTTCGAGAAACTCGCGGATGGCATCATTCGCCAGCAGCGCTTCGGCTAATAGGCGTTTCAGTCGCGCGTTCTCGACCTCCAGCGCTTTCAGCCGTTTGGCGTCTTCCACTTGCAACCCTCCGTACTTGCGTTGCCAGCGATAGCGTCCGGGGGGAGGGGCCCCCGGAGGTTCAGTGGCTCACGGAGCACGACGTCGCCCAGCGTCTGCGCCGGCTGCGGG
>JAPKHB010000495.1 GCA_026647295.1 Planctomycetota bacterium
GCGCGGAGCAAGGGGCACACGGCCCCGCGCGCGGAGCGGCGATGGACGAGGGGAATGTCACGCCCCTTGCGCCGGGGCCCCCAAGCCGCCTGCGCGCAGCACCCCCTTTGCCAAGCGTCGGCGCGCGCCAGCGCGCCGACCTTGTAGAGTCCGCGCGGGAGCGCGGAGCAAGGGGCGGGTGGCTGTGCTCAGCAGCGAGGGCGACCGATCGTCACGTCCCGCCCCTTGCGCCGGGGAGCTCCGGTCACCTGCGCGCAGCACCCCCCCTGCCGAGCGTCGGCGCGCGCCAGCGCGCCGGTCTTGCACAGTCCGCGCGGGAGCGCGGAACCCAGTTCCAACGCGCGCCCGCCCCCTTCCCACCCCTCGAATGATGCACCGGAGCCTGGCTCCGTACGGTAATGCGCGAGGGGCTACCGCCGGAGCTCGGCTTCGACCTCGCCCACCAGGCGCTCCAACTCGGGGTCGCCCCAGTAGGCCTGCTGCATGCGGGCGAGGCGGCGGCGCGCCCCGGCGCCGTCGCCCGCAGACCGCAGGCGCCGGACCTCGTCCCGGTCGCGGGCGAAGTGCTCGCGGGCCCGGGCCCGGGTGGCGTCGGCGACCGCGTCGAGCGAGACCTGGAAGTCCTTCCACCGCGGCGCGGTGAGGATCAGCTTCCAGCGGTCGCGCTCCCAGGCCAGCAGGCGCAGCGCCTCGCCGAAGTGCCCGGCCCCCTCGAGGCGCTCGAGTTCGCTGCGGCTGTGCGCCAGGGCCGCCTGGGGGGTCACCGCGTCGGTGGCGCGCTCGCGCATCGCCTCGCGCAGGTCCGGGTACTCGGAGCCCTCGTTGTAGAGCACGGCGTGGGCCGCGGGCGTGAAGCGCCACTGCCAGAGGAACTCGCGCAGGCGGCGCACGATCTCGTCGTCGGGCTCGGGGAACTTGGCGCGGAAGCGCGAGGTGAGCGCCTGCTTGTGGTAGATCTGGTCGGTGTAGTACTTCTGGGCCTCGTGGTTGCGCCGGAGCGCCTCCTCCTCGCGCAGCACCCGCTGGAACTGTTCGAGCGCGTCGACCACGTCCAGGTAGTAGGCGAGCCCGGGGTCGGCGTGGGCCTCCGCGTAGCGGATGGCGTCGGCGGTGCGCCCCTGCTCGGCCAGCCGGCGGGCCTGCCAGAGCACGTCGCGGTTGTGCGGGGTGACGTCGCCGCCGGTGAGCACGCCGAAGATCAGCAGCGCCAGGACCCCCGCGCCCAGGAGGCCGCCCACGGCCACCAGCGCGCTGTTGCTCGAGCGGCGGCGCGGCGGCGGGTCGTCGAATTCCCCGTCCGTCGGCTCCAGCGGGCGGCGGCGCGCCGGAGCGACGCGCTGCGGGGCGGACGCCGGCGCCAACGCGGCGCGCGGGGCCGCGGCCGCGACGGGCCCGGGCGCGGCGGGCGCAGCGGCGACGGGCACCGCCGGCCGGGCCACGACCGCGGGGGCGGCGGGGGGCACGGGCACGGCGGGGCGCGCGACCGGCGGCGGCGGCGGCGCGGCCGCCCCCACCACGAGCGGCCGCACCGGCACGGCGACCGGCGGGCCCTGCGGGCCGTCGGCGCCGGCGTAGCGCAGCGTGGCGTGCCCGACGCTCACGACGTCCCCGTCGCGCAGCCAGTGCTGGTTGCGGAACACGCCGTTCACCCGCGTGCCGTTCTTGCTCTCCAGGTCCACCAACTTGAAGTGGCCCTGGATGCGCCGGATCACCGCGTGCTGCTTGCTCGCGTGGCTGTCCTGGATCTGCACGGCGTTGGCCGCGCCGCGGCCCATGGACAACTCGCCCTCGACGATCTCGTAGAGGGTCTCCTTGCCGTCTTCGGCGATGTACAGCTTGGGCACGGGCGGGCTTCCTCGGCGGCGTCAGGGGCG
>JAPKHB010000496.1 GCA_026647295.1 Planctomycetota bacterium
CAGGCCGTCAACGGCGCCCCCGGCATCTGGCGGGTGCGCTCCTCCTCGGGCATGGGCCTTTCGGCCGTGTACGCGGAGTTCGAGTGGGGCACGGACCTGCTGCGCAACCGCCAGGTCGTCCAGGAGCGCCTCACCTCGGCCGCGGCCAACCTCCCGCCGGGCGTCGTCCCGCACATGGCCCCGGTGAGCAGCCTGATGGGGCAGATCCAGCTCGTCGGGATCCGTTCGCGCAGCGGGCGCACCGATCCCACGGCGGTGCGCGCGTGGGCCGACCAGGTGCTGCGGCTCCGCCTGCTTTCGGTGCCCGGCGTGGCCCAGGTGATCACCACCGGCGGGGCCCCGCGGCAGATCGAGGCGACGGTGGACGCCGACCGGCTCGCCGCCGCGGAGGTGACGCTGGCGGAGGTGGCCGCGGCGCTGCGCGCCGCCAACGAGGCCGGGTCCGGGGGCGTGCTCCCGCTGGGCACGCGCGGCCCCCTCGTGAGCGTCACGGGCCGGGCGACCTCGGACGAGGCGCTCGGCCGCGCGGTGGTGCGCGACGACCCCCGTCGGCCGGTGCTCGTGGCCGACGTCGCCACCGTGCGCTTCGCCCCGGCGGCCGTGCGCACGGGGAGCGCGGGGGTGGACGGCCGCGAAGGCGTGGTCGCCGTGGTGCTCAAGCAGCCCGAGACCGACACGATCGCGCTGACCCGGCGGATCCAGGACGAGTTGGCCCTGCTCGCGCGCACCGCCCCCGCGGACCTCGAGGTGCTGCCGGAGATCTACCGGCAGGCCGACTTCATCCAGCGGGCCGTCGACAACGTCTCCGAGGCCGTGCGCGACGGCGCGATCCTGGTCCTCCTGGTGCTCTTCCTCTTCCTGCTCAACGCGCGCACCACGCTGATCACCCTGACGGCCATCCCCTTGAGCGTCGCGGTGACCGCGCTGGTCTTCCACCTGGCGGGGATCTCCATCAACACCATGACGCTGGGCGGTCTGGCCGTGGCCATCGGCGCGCTGGTGGACGACGCCATCGTCGACGTGGAGAACGTGTTCCGCCGCCTGCGCGAGAACCGCCGGATGGCCGTGCGGCGCGCCCCGCTGGCGATCGTCTTCCTCGCCTCCAGCGAGGTGCGCAAGCCGATCCTGATCGGCACGGTGCTGGTGGCGGCCGTGTACCTGCCGCTCTTCGCCCTGGGGGGGATGGAGGGCCGGCTCTTCACGCCCATCGGCATCACCTACATCGTGAGCATCAGCGCGTCGCTGCTGGTGGCGCTCACCGTGACGCCGGTGCTGTGCGCGTGGCTGCTGCCCCGGGCGGCGGCCCGGGCCGCGGGCCGCGACCCCTGGGCCGTGCGGGCGCTTCAGCGCGGCGCGGACGCGCTGATCCGCGGAAGCTTGCGCCACCCGGTCGCGGTCGCCGGAGGGCTCGGGGCCCTTTGCGTCATCGCGCTGGGCCTGCTCTCGCTGCGCGGGACCGAGTTCCTCCCCCCCTTCAACGAGGGGTCGGCCCAGGTGAACCTCGTGCTCCCCCCCGGCACGGGCCTGCACACGTCCGAGCAGTTCGGGCGCCGCCTCGAGCGCGTCGTGCTCGAGGTCCCGGGCGTGGCCCACGCGGCCCGGCGCACCGGGCGGGCCGAGGGCGACGAGCACACGATGGACGTGAACGTGACGGAGATGGTCGTGTCGTTCGACCCCGCCTCGCGCCGGCCGCGCGAGGCCGTGCTGGGCGACATCCGGGCGGCGCTGCGGCGCGAGTTCCCGGGCGTGACGACGATGACCGAGCAACCGCTGGCCCACCTGCTCTCCCACATGCTCTCCGGCGTGTACGCCCAGGTGGCCATCAAGGTGGAGGGCGAGGACCTCGGCGTCCTGCGGCGCCTGGCACGCGAGG
>JAPKHB010000497.1 GCA_026647295.1 Planctomycetota bacterium
CCACAGCCCTACGACAGGATTAACCTGATTTCCGGGGTCAAGGGTATTTTCCGCGATTTCCCCCCGCGCATTTATCTGGATAGCATGGGCAAGGACGAATGGGGATCCATTGACTCTTTCAAAGCGCAATATGAACACCCCTATTGGAAGGAGCTTGGTGAGACGGCCCGGAAGCTCGGCGGACACGGCGGGATGGATTTCATCGAGTGCTATCGCCTCATACAGTGCATGAAGGAGGGCATTGTGCCGGATATGGATGTCTACGATGCCGCGGCCTGGAGCGCGCCGGGGCCGTTGAGCGATCTGTCCGTCGCGAAGAACAGCGCACCGGTCCCGTTCCCCGATTTCACCCGGGGCCGCTGGAAAAACACCTCGTCGCCCAGGCGCTCGAGCGCGGCCTCGCGCCCGAGCCCGCGGCGGAGCCGTTCGGCCCCCAGGCGGGCCTGGCGGCGGGCCCGGCCGTCGGGATGGCGCAGGGGCGCGCCCTCGAGCAGCGCGATGCCCCGCTCGTCGCCCAGGCGCCGCAGCGCCTGCACGGCCGCCAGCACGATGCGCACGTCGCGTTCGGCCAGGAACTCCTCCAGGGCGTCCAGCAGCGCGTCGCGCGCCTCGAGCCGCCGGCCGAGCGTGCCCAGCGCCTGGATCGCGGCCACCCGCAGGCGGGTGAGCCGGCCGTAGGCGGCCTGCGCCTGGACGGCGGCGATCGTCGTGGGGTCGCCCAGGGCGGCGAGGCCCTCCACGACGCCGATGCGGATCACCTCGGCCCAGCTTTCCTTGTCCGCCAGGGCCGCGAGCAGGGCCGATCGGGCGCGCGGGCCGCGCCCCTTGCCCAGGGCCCGGGCGGCGGCGGCCTCGACGAAGTAGGAAGGGTCCCCGGCCCTTAGGCGCGCTGCCAGGGCGTCGGCCGCCGCCGCGTCGTGGCGGAACGCGCCGAGCGCCTCGGCCACCGCGCGCCGGGCCTTGGGGTGGGGCTCCTGGGCGAGCGCCGCGACCAGGGCGTCGCGCGCGGCGGCGGTGCGCGCCTCGCCGAGCGCGCGGGCCACGGCCGCCCGCAGGCTCCAGAACGCCGCGGCGTCGCCCAACGCGGCGCCGAGCGCGGCCACGGCCGGGGCGCTCCCGTCCCGGCCGAGCGCGGCCGCGGCCCGCACGCGGGCGGCGAGCGGGGCGGCCGAGGCGAGCAGCGCCGCCGCCCCCTGCACCGAAAGGTCTTCCTGCCACTCCGCGAGGAGGTCGCCCTCGGGGTCGAGCACGACGTAGCGCGGCGCCGCGGCGACGGCGACCGTCAGGTCCTGCGCGCGCCGCGTCAGCACGACCTCCTCGCGGCGTTCGGAGCCGTCGGCCAGGCCGAGGAGCACCTGCGTGCGCAGGCGAAAGGCGGGGGGCACCCCCTCCCCCGCCTGGCGCTGCTCGACGCGCACGCGCACGACGCCGGCGTCGGGGTCGTGGCGCGTGGCGACCTTCAGTTCCGGGTGCCCCACGCCGCCGACCCACTGCTCGAAGAACCAGTCCAGGTCGCGGCCGGTCGTGTCGGCCACGGCGCGAACCAGGTCGTCGGTGGCCACCGAGCGGCCCCGGTGCGCCCGGGCGTAGGCGGCCAGGGAGGCGAAGAAGCCTTCCTCGCCCAGTTCCCGGCGCAGCGTGTGCAGGACGAGTGCGCCCTTTTCGTACAGGTGGCGGTCGAAGAGGTCGATGGGCTCGTCGTAGCGGCGGTCGACGATCGCGCGCCGGTACTCCTCGCCGGCCTCGCGCAGGTAGGCCGCGGCCATCTCGCGCCGTTCGTGGCTGGCGGCGTCGGGGCCCTCGGCCTCCTCCCGCCAGAGCAGCTCGGCCCAGGTCGCAAAGCCCTCGTTCAGCCAGGCGTGGTGCCAGTCCC
>JAPKHB010000498.1 GCA_026647295.1 Planctomycetota bacterium
GGGGCTCGCCGAGGTGGATCTGCGCGAGGCGCAGGCCTACGACGGGCTGCGCCAGGATGCCCGGCGCCGCTCCGACCAGGATGCCGAGCGCGAGGCCTACGCGCAGGCCCGGGCCGCCGTGGCGCGCGCCGAGGGTGCGCTCGCCCGGGCGCAGGCCCTCCCGGGCGCGCCCCCGGAGCGCTATCTCTACCTCGGCCACGTGCGGGCGCTGGAAGGCGACCTCGCGCGCCAGGGCGCGTTGCGCACGGCGGCCTACGAGGCGGCGGCCGCGGCCTTCGAGCGGGCCGTCGCCGAGGCGCCCGACCTCGTCGAGGCCTGGGAGGGGCTGGGCGACGTGCGCCACCGCCTCGGCGCGACGGGCGAGAGCCTGCGGGCCTTCCTCGAGGCGGCGCAGCGCTCGCCCGGCGACGGGCGCCTGCGCGAGGCCCTGGGCGTCGCGCTCCACCAGGTGGGCCGGGAGCGGGAGGCGGCCGAGCAGTACGCGGCGGCCGCCGCGCTCCTCACCCACGCCGCCCGGCCCCTCCTGCGGCTGGGCGACGCGCTCGCGGCGCAGGAGCGCTGGGCCGAGGCGCTCGCCGCGTGGGACCAGGCGATCGAGCGCGACGCCCAGGGCGCGGTGGAGGCCTACGCGCGCCAGGCCGCGGTCTACGAGCACCTGGGCCGCTTCGAGGAGGCCCGGCTGGCCTACGAGCGCTACGTGGAGGGCGGCGGCGAGCGCACCTCCTACGCGCGGCGGCGCATCGAACGCCTGTTGCGCGGGGGTCGTCCGTGAGGACAGGCAACGCGCCGCCCGGGCTCTGGCTCGCGCTCGGGGTCACGTGGGCGCTGCTCTGCCCAGGCTGCGGGGCGGAGGTCGGAGAGGTCGATCCGGCCGCCTGGCGCCGCCAAGGCGACGCGGCCTTCGAGGCGCAGCGCTTCCCCGAGGCGGCCCGCGCCTACGTGACGAGCTTCGCGCTGCTCGAGCCCGCGCCGGCCCAGGCCTCCGAGCGGGCCCTGATGGCCTTTCGCTCGGCGCGCGCGTACGCCCTCGCGGCGGGGGCGGACCCGGGAGGGGCGCAGGCCGAGGCCTTTGCGCGCGAGGCCCTGGCGTGGTTGGACGAAGCCGAGGCCCTCGAGCCGGGGCTTCGCCAGGTGCACTTCGAGCGCGCGCGCCTCCTGGACCCCGAGGCCCCGGACGGGCCGACGCCCTGGGCCGACGCCGCGGCCGCAAGCGCCGCCTACGCGCGCTACCTCGAAGCCGCCGCGGCCTTGGGCGCGACGCTCCCCGAGAGCGAACGCGAGCGCGTCGCCCTCGCCCGCCGCCGCCTCGCCGCTGCCGCGCCCCCGCCCCGCTGACGCGGCCTGGCCGTTGGGGCCGGCCTCCCGATGGCGACGCGACGCCCGCGCCAGATCGTGGGTGGGTTCCGGGAGGCCCGGTCCGACAGGAAGCCCTCGACCGTCCGGTGGACGGCGTCCGGCGAGAGGCTGGGGTACCCGGCGTACGGGGCCTCCGCGATCCGCCCCACGGGCTGCCGCAGCGCTTCCGCGTCGACCCTGCGGGTGCGAAGAGACCTGCGGGGCGGTCCGCGCGATCTTTGCATCAGCGCCCGCAGGCGTTCCCCGGTCAGTTCATCGCGCCCGGCGCGCACCGCAGCGCACGAACCCGGTGACATGCGCCGGCAGACGAAGCCGCCTCGCGGAGCCGGGTCGGATGGCGCGCGGGCCCGAACCGCGCGCACGTCGACCGGCCAACCGCCGCCTGGCGTGCCATGGCCCTGCGTGCCGCCGGCGGCGCGCCGGCGCGGTGGCGGCCACGATACCTCGACCATCGACATCCTTCCACCGCCGGGCCTCACCCGACTGGAGCCCGGGGACTTTGTCGAGG
>JAPKHB010000499.1 GCA_026647295.1 Planctomycetota bacterium
AGCATGGTCCGAGTTTTACCCTCGGGCCAAGGCGTGAAGTGACGTTAGAAGGCGATTCGCTAAGGCAGGTAGCGCCGACCTGACCCGCCGACATCACGGCGTCGATGGGCACCGCGAGGCTCACGCCCATGTGCCCCCCGCTGCGCGACAGGATGGCCGTCATCACGCCCACCACCTGCCCCCGGGCGTTGACCAGGGGGCCCCCGGAGTTGCCCAGGTTGGCGGCGGCGTCCGTCTGGATGTAGCGCTGGTAGCCCCGGGGGTTGACCCCGACCTCGCTGCGGCCCAGGCCGCTCACGATGCCCACCGACCACGAGTTGCGCAAGCGGTAGGGGCTGCCTGCGCACAGCACCCACTCGCCCTTGCGCAGCGCGCCGGGATCTCCCGGGGGGAGCGGGACCAGTCCCCCCAGCGGCACGCGTACGAGGGCCACGTCCAGCGCCTCGTCGACCGCGGCCACGCTGCCGCGCACGGCGCCCCGCCCGGGCACGCGCACCTCGACCTCCCGCGCCCCCGCGACCACGTGGCGGTTGGTGAGGATCCAGCCGTCGGGCGCGACGACGAAGCCGCTGCCCACGTTGTCGTCGCGCGAACGCGCCGGCCCGCCCCCCTGCCCGGTCGTGATCTCCACCACCGAGCCGTCGCAGGCCGCGACGACGGACGCGAAGTCCGGGGGCGCCGGCGCGGCCCGGGCCGGCTCGGCGCCGGGCGCGCGGGCCCAGGCGGCGCCGGCGAGGAAGCCCAGGAGCAGCAACAGCGAGCGGGTCATGGCGGCCTCCCGGAGCGTCAGGAACGCGGCGGCCGCTCGGCCCCGGCGCCGTATTGCTCCAACTTGCGGTACAGGGTGCGCAGCCCGATGCCCAGGATGCGGGCCGCAGCGGTCTTGTTGCCCCCCGTGCGTTCGAGGGCGTCCAGGATCAGGCGCCGCTCGGCCTCCGGGAGGGTGGTCCCCGCCGGGATGCGGATCACCTCGTCCTCGGGGAGGTCCTCGAGGCGGTGCGCCCCGCCCGCCTCCACGGGGAGGGCCTCGGGGCCGATCCAGCGCCCCTCCGTGAGCACGACCGCGGCCTCGACCATGTTCTCGAGCTCGCGCACGTTGCCCGGCCAGTCGTAGCGCTTGAGCAACTCCAGCGCCTCGGGCGCGAAGCCCTCCACCGGCCGGCCGTGGCGCGCCGCGTAGCGGCGCCGGAAGTGCTCGGCCAGCGGAAGGACGTCGCCGCGGCGCTCGCGCAGCGGCGGCAGGCGCACGGTGATCACCTTGAGCCGGAAGTAGAAATCCTCCCGGAACAGCCCCTTGCGCACGCGCTCCTCGAGGTCGGCGTTGGTCGCGGCCACCATCCGGACGTCCACCGGGCGCGGCCGGTTCTCCCCCACCCGCTCGACCTGGCGCGTCTGCAGCACGCGCAGGAGCTTGACCTGCGTGTGTTCGGGCACCTCCCCCACCTCGTCCAGGAAGAGGGTCCCGCCGTCGGCCGCCTCGAAGCGGCCCGGGCGGTCGGCCACGGCCCCCGTGAACGCCCCGCGCACGTGCCCGAAGAGTTCGCTCTCGAGCAGCGACTCCGACAGGGCGGCGCAGTGCACGCGCACGAAGGGGCCCGCCGCGCGCGGGCTGGCCCGGTGGATCGCCTCCGCCACGAGTTCCTTCCCCGTCCCCGACTCGCCCAGGATCAGCACGGTGGCGTTGGTCGGGGCGGCCTTGCGTACGACGCGGAACACCTCGCGGACGGCGGGGGCCGTGACGAACACCACCCGAGTCGGTATCTCAACGCTTCTGAACCGACGCGTCTCGATCACGCGCATGGACCACTCGATTAAACTGCGGGGGAATTTCAGTGTAGCATGC
>JAPKHB010000005.1 GCA_026647295.1 Planctomycetota bacterium
GGCCGCCGGGCCCGGCGTACTGGCCGCCGTGGGCGAGGGCCGCCGGCGCGTGCAGCAGCACGGCGAGCAGCACCGCGAGCGGCAGGGCGAGGGCGGCGACCGGGCCGGGCGTGGGCCGGGACGCCCGGGGGCGGGCAACGGGGACTTCGGCCATGGCACCTCCCAGGACTACCAACGCCGCCGGGGCGGCGGCGGCAACGGCCTCCCGCCGGGGGGCGGTCAGGGGCCGGCGCGCAGGAGCAGGCGCACGGGCACCACGGCGCCCGGGTCGACCCGGGCCACGCCCTCCGGGCCGGTCTCCACCCAGCCCTCCTTGCGGGCCTGGGCGCGGTAGGTCCCGGCCGCCAGGTCGTCCAGGCGGGCCGTGCCCTGGGCGTCGGTGCTGCGGCTCCCGTTGTCGAAGTTCGCCAGCGAGATGGTCCGCGTGACCAGTTGCCCGCGGGCGTCGTACAGGAAGATGCGCGCCCCCGCGACCGGCTGGCCGGCCTCGTCCTCGACGCGCACGACCACCGCGCCGCCGCGGGTGAGGGTGGCGTCGGCCGTGCCGCCCTCGGCCGTCAGCGTCACGGCCACCTCGGCGGGGGCGTGGCCGCGGGCCTCGAAGGCCACGCGGTAGCTGCCCGGTTCGAGCCCGCGCAGGCTGTAGCGCCCGTCGCTGCCCGTGGTGCTCATCGAGAAGAGGAACACCGGCCGGCCCTGGGCGTCGCGCACGCCGATGGTCGCGTCCTCGATGGGCACGCCGGAGTCGTCGCGCACGGTGCCGGCCAGGATCGCGCCCCGGCGCAGGCGCAGGTCGCCCAACGCGCGGGCCTCGCCCTCGGCCAGGGCGAAGGGTTCGCCGAGGTACTGGGCGTACTCGGGGCGGTTGACGCGCACGCGCAGGCGGCCGGCGCGCAGGCCCCGCGCCAGGAAGGTGCCGTCCGGGCTCGAGTTGCCCTGCCAACGCATGCGGCTCCACTCGGGGTGGCCGTCTTCGTCCGCCTCGAGGCTGATCCAGGCGCCGCTCACGGGCCTGCCGGACTCGTCCAGGACGCGGCCGGCCACCTGGGCCGAGCCCAACTCCACGGTGACGCTGGCGGGGGCGCCCGCGCCCACCGTGACGCTGGCCGAACCGCTCTGGCCGGCGGCGGTCCGCGCGCTCACCTGCACCCGGCCCAACTGCAGGCCTTCGACCGCGAAGCGGCCCTGCTCGTCCGTCACCGCGTGGTGCGCCTGCTCGGGCCCCCGGTCGTCCTGCACGGTGACCTCCGCGCCCGCGACGGGTTGGCCCGCGGCGCGAACCTCGCCGGTGAGCAGGCCCTCGGCGGGGGGGTGGACCAGGTCGACGGTGACCACGCCGGAGTCCCCGACGGCGATGCCCTGGCGGCTCAAGCCGCGGGCGCCCTGCTCGTAGGGTCCGGTGGTGAGGCTGTAGCCGCCGGGGGCGAGCCCGGGAAAGGCGAAGGCGCCCTCGGCGTCGGTGAAGACGGAAACCGCGTCGAAGAAGCTCTGGGGGGGGATCAGGTTCACCTGCTCGCCCGCAACGCCCCGCCCCTGGGCGTCCAGGACCCGGCCCGCGAGCGTGGCGCCGCGGGTGAGGCGCACCGTGAGCTCGGGGGCGCCCTCCGGGGGCGCCGGCGTCGCGCTCACCTTGGTGTCGGCGTGCTCGGGGTGTGTCACGTGGAGCACCACCGGCTCCAAGTCCAGGCCCGGCACCTCGAAGCGGCCGTCGGCGTCGCTGCGGGCGTACTGCTCGCGCGAGGGCCCGGGTGGGAAGCCGCCCATGCGCACGAACACCTCCGCGCCGGCGACGTGCCGGCCGGCTTCGTCCACGACCACGCCGCGCACCACGCCGGTGCGCGGCATCACGATCTCGACCTCGGTCGTCTCGCCGACCTTGACGGGCGCCACCTGGTCGGGTGCGACGCAGCCGTCGGCCGCCTGCGCGCGCAGCGTCCAGTTTCCCGGCGGCCAGGGGGTCTCGAAGCCGCCGTCCGGCCCCAGGGGCACGACCATGGAGTAGACGTACTGGAACGGCCCCGTCTGGAAGGGGCGCACCTGCCCGGCGGACACGGGCGAACCGTCCTCCCAGCGCACGCGGACCTTGAGCGTGCCGGTGCCCTCCAGGCGCACCACCAACCCCTGGCCCGGGGCCTGGGCCTGGGCCGTCACCTGGCCGCGCTGCTCGTCCCAGGCGATCACCATGTAGGCGCCCTGGCGCAGGCCATCGAGGAGGAAGGACCCGTCCGCCTCGGTGCGGGCGGTGAGGCTGCTCACGAAGGAGCCCATGCTCATGCCCATCACGACCGCGCCCTCGACGGGTTGCCCCTCGCGGTCCAGGACGCGGCCCGAGAGCGTGCAGGCGTCCTTCAGGCGCAGGTGCACGGGGCGCGTGCGGCCCTCGGCCACCGGCACGCCGTTCACCACGCCGTTCGTGTAGCCCCGCGCCGTGGCGACGACGTTGTAGTCCTCGGCCTCCAGCGGCTCCAGGCGCGCCCGGCCCGCCTCGTCGGTGTGCGCCGAGCGGTGGTGCACGGCGCGCACGCCCGCGAGGTCGGGACCCATCGCCAGGTGCAGGTCCCACGGCATGGTGGTGGCGAGCACGCGGGCGCCGGCGATCGGTCGCCCCCACTCGTCGGTCACCCGCACCTCGATGCCGTTGCGCACGGGGAGCCGGGGATCGAGGTCGATGGGCGGGGCCTCGGCCCGCCCGCCGTCGGCCAGGGCGGGGCCGGCGACGGTGCGCGGGTGCCAGCCGTCCGCGCTCGCGCGAACTTCGTGCGTCCCGGGGGGCAGGCCGCGGATCTCGAAGGTGCCGTCGCGGCGCGTGCGCACGGCCCGATCGGCCTGGGGCGGGGGCAGCACCGGGCGCACGCGCGCCAGCGCGAGCGGCTGGCCGCTGCCGGTCACCGCGCCGGTGAGCGTGGCGCCGCCCGCGCCGAGGTCCAGGATCCCGACCGGGTCGCCCTCGAAGGAGCGCGGTTCCGGGGCGGGCCCTTCGCGACCGGCCAGGCTCGGTGCGTCGGAGCCGGCGCCGAGCCGGCCCGGGTCCTGGTAGCCGTCCTCCACCGCGGTGTCGAAGACGCCGAAGGGGTCGAAGGTGAGGCTCAAGCCCAGCGCCAGGAGGACGAGGACGGCGCCCGCCGCGAGGTTCGTGCGTCTCATCCCCGCGAATGTACCCAACGTACCGAGCCCGGCTCGTTTCCGTCACCCGCCCTGGTCGCCGGGGGCCCTCGGCGCCCGGCCCCCAGCCCGAGCCGGCCGCCCCCGCCCCCGCCGCGCCCCGAACGCTCCCCGGTCCGGCGGGGTCGCGACCCCTTGCGGGCGGGGCCCGGCTCGGGCAACATCGCGGCCATGCGTTGGGAACGTGGCACGGTGCGACGCGCCGCGGCGATGCTCGCGGCCTTCATCCTCGTGGCCGGCCCCTGGGGCCCCTCGGCACGCGGCGACCCCGCGGAGCGCCTCGCGGACGCCTACGAGGCCGCCTTGCGGGGCGCGAGCGCGGGCCAGGCCCGGGCGTTGCTCGACGACCGGGCGCTTGCGCTCCTCGTCAAGGACCCCATCTCCTGTGCCCTGGTGTGCGGACTGACGGAGCTGTACGCGCGCGTCCTGGCGATGCAGGCCCGCCGCACCGCGCCCGAGGAGGTCGAGGCGTTGATCGCCCGCGTCATGGAGTTGGCGGAGCGGACCCAGGAGGCGGCGCCCTTGAACGGGCGGTCGCACCGGGCGATGGCCTACGCGCTGGTCGCCCGGGGGCGGGCGTGGCGGGGACTCCTGAAGGAGGCGGACGGGAACTGGTGGTTCCAGGCGGCGTGGCACACGCGCCGCTGCGCGCTCCTGGACCCCCAGTACATCTGGGAGGAACTGCCGGCGGCGCAGGGCTACATCGAGGAGGGGGCGATAGGGGATCCCACGGACCGGCTGGCCGTGCTCCGCGAGGCCTTCGAGAGCCGGGCACGCTCCGTGCACCAGGGCGGCGTCACGATCGAGACCCGGCTCGACGTCGGGCAGCACGCGCTCGCGGCGGCGGAGGCGGCGTTGGCGAAGGGGGACCGCAAGTCCGCGGGCGAGGCGCTGTCCCTGGGACTGGACCTCCTGGCCGGGCACCCGGAGGGAACGGACAGCCATGCCGTCGCCGCCGGCCTCACCTACAACAACCTCCTGCGGCTGGCGCACTCCCTGCGGGTGGAGACCGCCCGCGACTTCCGGGTGCAGCGCCTCACCTCGCGCTGGAACTACCTCGCCTACGACCGGCCGGTGGGCTGGGCCCGCGAGTACGGCAAGAGCGACGACAAGCAACTCCTGGACCGCCTCACGCGCCACGATCGCGAGGGGCTCACCTTCGTGGAGCTGCACACGTACCACCTGACCATGGACTACTACGACAACGACAACCAGCGGTACGGCGGCGACAACCTCTCGGGCCTGGCCGACATGAACCGCAAGTTCTTCGTCGCCGGCATGGGCAAGGTGAGCCAACTGCGCAAGAGCCTGCGCGGGCGCCTCAACGAGCACGTGGCCAAGACGCACGGCTTCGAGATCAAGGGGGAGGAACGGGGACTTCCGGCCTGGTACCGCGGGTGGGTGTTCAAGGGGACCCACCGGGACCGCAGTTACTTCCTCCTGGTCCACAAGTTCGGCGGCGACGCCAAGTGCGATCCCGAGTTGGAGCGCCTGATCTCCTCGATCCACGAGATCCCGTGGGGCCGGGGTCAGGCGGACGGGTACGAGCCGGGCTCGGTAGGGTCAGGCGGACGGGTACGAGCCGGGCTTGGTACGGTCAGGAGGAAGCGCGCGCGGCCGCGGGCGGCGGGATCGGCCCAGGCGCGTCCGCCGTGCGCCTCGGCGATCCAGCGCACGATCGCCAGGCCGAGCCCCGCGCCCGGGATGCCGCGCTGGCCCACCTCCGGTCCGCGGTAGAAACGCTCGAAGACGCGCTCCAGGCGCGCCGCCGGCAGCCCCGGGCCGTCGTCCTCGACGGCGACCTCGACGGCGCGGCCCGCGGCCCGCACGTCCACCCGGATCGCCCCACCGGCCACCGAGTGGCGGGCCGCGTTGTCCAGCAGGTTCCCCACCGCCCGCGCGAGCAGGGAGGGGTCCCCGCGCAGGGGGATCGGGGCGTCCGCCCCCGCCAGCGTCACGCGCCGCTCCGGGTGCGCCTCCGCCACGCGTTCGACCTCCGCGCGCACCAGGTCGGCCAGGTCCACCGGCTCGCCAACGAGCGCGCGGGCGCCACCGCGCTGGAGCAGCAGCACGGCCTCCTGCGTCATCTGGATCCCCTTCACCTCCTCCAGCAACTCGGCCAGCACACCCCGGTACTCCTCGGGCGTACGGTCGCGCCGCAGCGCCACCTCCAGCGTCCCGCGCATCACCGTGAGCGGGGTGCGCAACTCGTGGGCCGCCTCCGCGCCCAGGTCCGGAGGCTCCGCGCGCGCCCCCCGGCGCCCGCCCGGGCGCATGGCCGCCAGCAGGAGGCCCCCGCCCAGCGCGGCGAGCAGCAGGGCGCCCCACGCAAGCCGCGCCGGAGCGGCCACGCGTAGCGGCGCGCCCCGGGCCTCGTTGAGGAAGCGGAAGCGGAAGGCCCCCGGCTCGAGGCGCGCGTCGGGCTCCGGGGCCGCGGCGCCCGGGGCGTCGTTCGCGCCCAGCGCCACCCAGCGGCCCTCCGATCGCGGGGGGACCTCCGGCGGCTCCAGCCGGACCCACGTGCCCACGGGCTCGGGCGGCGCGAAGGGGACCTGGAGGTGCGCGAGCAGGTCCAGCGTGCGGGACGCGCCGTCCTCCTCCTCCAGCACGAGTTGCTGGGCGAGCGCGAAGTCCAGCGCCACGCCGTCGGGCGCTTCGGAGAACCACACCAGGCCCAGCGCCGAGGCGGCCTCGTCGCTCGCCTCGAGTTCCTGGGCGACGAACGCGTCCGAAAGGCGCAGCGGATGGGCGGCCAGCACGGCGGGCGGGGCCGGCACACCGCCCGCCTCGAGCACGCCCACCAGCCGCGCGGGCGCGTCCGGCCCCTCGCGCACGTACACGGCCACCCGGGCGCGGTGGGCGAGGGGATGGTGGCGGGCGAGGGCGCGCCCGGCCCGCTCGAGCACGTGGGCGACGTCCACCTCGTCCTGCTCGGTGAGCGCGTCGGCCCAGGCGTCGCCCACGCCGCTCGCCAGGTCCTCCAGCCGCCCGACCTCGGCGCGCAGGTGGCCGGCCAGCGCGCCGGCGCGTTCCGCGCGCCCCAGCCGCGCCTCTGCGGAGCGCTCGGCGAGCCCGCCCCACAGGGCGGCGCCCCCGAGGAGCAGCACGCCCAGGGCGCCCAGCCCCGTCCGGATCCGGGCCGCCGTGGCGGGGTTCACGCGAAGGCCTCGCCGCGGCGCAGCACGTAGCCCGCCCCCCGCACGGTGCGGATCAGCGGCGGCCCTAGCGCGTGGACCTTGCGGCGCAGGTAGCCGACGTAGACGTCCACGACGTTGGTCCCGGGGTCGAAGTCGAGCCCGAACACGCTCTGGCCGATGACGGCGCGGGAGAGCACGATCTCGGGTCGGCGCAGGAAGAGTTCGAGGAGTTGCCACTCCCGCGGCGTGAGCACGATCTCGCGCCCGGCCCGCAGCGCCCGCCGCCGCACCAGGTCCATGGTCAGGTCCGCGTACGCCAGCGTGCCGGGGGCCCCCGCGCCGCGCCGCAGCAGGGCGCGCAGGCGGGCCACCAGCTCTTCGAACGCGAAGGGCTTGGGCAGGTAGTCGTCCGCCCCGAGTTCCAGGCCGCGGACCCGATCCTCGATCCCCGCGCGCGCCGAGAGCAGGAGCACGGGCGCCGTCGCGCCGCCCTGGCGGGCGCGCCGCAGCACCTCGAAGCCGTCCATGCCCGGCAGCATCACGTCCAGGACGCAGGCGTCGGGGCCGCCCCCGAGCAGTTCGTCGAGCGCCGCCGGGCCGTCTCCGAGGGTCTGGACGGAGAAGCCCTCCTCCTCCAGGCCCTTGCGCAGGAACTCCGCGATGCGGCGGTGGTCCTCCACGACCAGGATGTGCACGGGCGCCCTCCGCGCCTCCGACCCGCGGCCCGGCCGGCGGGTGCGAAGGCGCGCAGAGCATCCCGCGCCGCGGACACGGCCGTCAAGGACTGCCCGCCCGTCGGGCGCGCCGGCCGGAGGCGAAGCCCTCCGGCGCGGCGTGCAGCACGATGGTCAGGCCGGTGAGGCGCTCGCCCGGCGCGAGCCGGATCTCCGCCTCCACGCCGTCCTCCTCGTAGACCCCGCACACGTCGCCTTCGTCGCAGATCCAGCCGTCGTCGTCCTGGTCGCTGCCGGCGTAGAGCCGGTAGCGCCCGGGCACGACGTCCTCGAAGGAGAAGTCGCCCGGCGCCCCCGCCGCGACGCGCACCTCGGCGACGGTCTCCTCGGTGCGCGCGTCGACCAGGAGCACCCACACGTCCAGCCCCCCGCCCGGGGGCGGCGCCGCCGAAAGGAGGCGCACCGCGATGGCCCGGTCCCCGCCGGTGGAACGCACCAGCACGCGGCCGGTCGCGCTGTCCGGACCGAGCCGGGCGAGGTCCACCTCCACGCGCACGGCATCCGCGCTGCGGGTGGCGTCGCCCGCGCCGACCCGGCGCGCCGAGAGCCAGGCGCCCCCGTCGTTGGTGTCGGGCTCAAGGCCCAGGACCTCCAGGCGCCCGGTCCCGGCGTTGCGGATCGTGGCGTCCGCGGACGGGCGGGCCGCCCCGAGCTCCAACGTCGCCGGCTCCAGCACGAGGCGCGGGCCGCCCGCCGTCCCCTCCTGGGCCCGGCTCACGGCCGCGTAGGCGTCCACGAGGCCGTGGCCGAAGGCGTCGTCGCGCCCCGCCGCCCCCAGGTCCTCGGCGGTCTCGAAGAGGATCGCCTCGACCTCGGCCGGCGCAAGCGTCGGGTCGGCGGCCAGCACGAGCGCCGCCACGCCCGCCGCGTGCGGGGTGGCCATCGAGGTGCCGTCGTAGAAGTCGTAGGTGGCCACGGGCGTGCCCCGCGCGTCGTCGTACAGCGTCGACAGGACGCCGTCCAAGGCGCGCGTCCCGGTGTCGCCGCCGGGGGCGGCCAGGTCGATCGTGCTGCCGCGGTTGGAGTACGCCGCCCGGGCCTTGGAACGCGTGACCGCCGCCACCGAGACCACGCCGTCGAACGCGGCGGGGTACTCCTTGGCGGTCGTGCCCGAGTTGCCCGCGGCGGCGAAGACCACGACGCCCGCGTCGCGCGCCGCGAGGATCGCGTCCTGCATGGCCTGGTTGAACCCCCCGCCGCCCAGGCTCATGTTGATCACGTGCGCCCGCGCCGGGGGCAGCGTGCCCGACGCGTTGGTGAGCCGGGCGGCGTAGCGGATCGCGTTGACGATGTCGGCGTCCTCCCCGCCGCCGATGCCGAGCACCCTCAGGTGCATGAGGCTCGTCTGCCAGGTCACGCCGGCCACGCCCACGCCGTTGTCGCTCGCGGCGCCCAAGGTCCCGGCGACGTGCGTGCCGTGGAAGGAGGAGGGCTCGCCCCCCTCGCCGTCGCCCACGTCGGTGGGGTCGCTGTCCCGGCCGTCGCCGTCGCCGGCGATCGTCCGGTCGGAGATGAAGTCGTAGCCGGCGATCTGGCGGCCCGCGAGGTCGGGGTGCTGGGTCTGGCCGGTGTCCAGCACGGCGACGATCACGTCGGCCGAGCCGGTCGTGAGGTCCCAGGCCTCCGGGAGCCGGATCAGGTCGTAGTGCCACTGCTCGTCGTAGCGCGGGTCGTCGGGGGTGGTGGTGAGCCGCCGGCGCCGCCAGGAGGGGTCGGCGCCCGCCACGCCGGGCAGGTCGCGCAGCCGCAGGGCCTGGGCGAGCGTGCGCAGCGCCGCGCCCTCGGGGGCGAAGGACTCGTCCCAGCCCAGCAACAGGTGGCCGTCCGGGACGTCCTCCAGGATCGTGAGCCCGCGGGCGCTGGCCGCCCGGCGCAGCGCCGCGCGGTCCGCGCCCGGCGCCGGCGCGACCAGCGCCCGGCCGGCGGCGAGGCCCTGCTCGATGCGGGCGAAGGCCTCCGCGGGGCCGAGGGCCCGGCGAAATGCCCCGGCTTCGTCCGGCGCGGCGTAGGTGGGGACGAGGGCGCGGCGCGCGAGGTCGAGCGGCTCGATCCACACCCGGTAGGCGCCGGCGGCGCGCAGTTCCACGCGCAGCGGCTCGTCGGCCAGGCACACGCGGGCCCAGGCCTCGGGGCCCTCGACGACGAGGCGCGCGGGCGCGCCCACGTCGGCCACCAGTTCCACGCGGCCCTCGGTCCTAAGGTGCAGGGCCTCCCCGGGGACCAGCGTGCCCAGACGCAGAGGTCCGGCACCGGCGGGGGCGCGAGCGGTTCCGGGAGGGCTTCGGCCCGCACCTCGAGTTCGTAGGGACCCGCGCCGCGGGCCGCGCGGACGACGAAGGCCGTCACGCCCCGGGCGAGGAAGCCGGCCGCGTCGCCCGGGCGGTCCAGCGCATGCGTCTCCGAGAACGAAAGGCCGGCCACCTCGAAGACGCCGACGTCGAGCGCGGGTCCGGCTTCGGCGGGCCAGGCGAGGGTGACGGTCAGCCGGGCGCGGGGCGCGACGACGAGTTCGAAGGCGTCGAACGGGTCGTCGGCGGCCCCCGCCTCGCCCCGCACGCGCAGGCCTTCGCCCGGGGCCAGGCGGCCCAGGCGCGTGAGGGCTCCGAGCGTGTCGTTCGGCTCCTCCTCCGCGCGCACGGGAAGGGCTTCCTGCGCCTTCGCGCGCCGGCCCAGCGCATCCGCCCAGACCAGCCGTCCCGCGATGGCAGCGGCCTGGGAGGCGCCGCCCCCGCCGCCGCCCCCGCCGCCGCAGGCGGAGAGGAACGGGGGCAGGGCGAGCAGCGCGATCCAGGCGCAGAGGATGCGGAAGGAGAGAACGCGGCGCATGGGGACCTCCGATCGGCGCCGTAGCCCGGGGCGCCTGCGCTCCATCAGAGCCCCGCGCGGCCCGCGCGGGATGAGAGTCGGATGAGAACCTTCTCACCGCGGCCGGGCGGCGCGCAGGGGACCCGACGGCGGCACAGCGGCTTCGTTGCGGGCGGGCTCAAGTTCCCCACCGTCCTAGGACGATAGGACGGTCCGCCCATGGACCTGTGCGTCGATCCCCGCTCGCCCGTGCCGCCCTCGCGGCAGTTGGTCGAGGGTCTGCTCGGCGCCGTGGCCCGCGGCGCGCTCGGGGTCGGGGACCAGTTGCCCAGCGTGCGCAGCCTGGCGGCCGCCGTCGTGCTCAACCCCAACACGGTGGAGCGCGCGATCCGGGAACTGCAGGCCCTCGGGGTGGCGGAAGGCCGCCCCGGGGCGGGCGTCTTCGTCACGCCCCGGGGCCCGGCCCTGGCCCGCCGCCGGCGCCGCGCGCAGACGCTGGCGGACCTGCGCCGCGCGTTGCGAGCGGCCGTGGAGGCCGGGCACGCTCCCGAAACGCTGGGCCGGCGCGTTGGGCGCTGGCTCGGACCCACGCTGCACCCCGCCGGGGAGGACCCACGCCGATGAACGAGCCCGCGATCCGGATCGACTCCCTCACCGTGGGCTACGGCCGGCGGGCCGTGCTGCGCGACGTGGACCTCGAGGTGCCCGCCGGCACGACCACCGTGCTGCTGGGGCGCAACGGCGCGGGCAAGACCACCCTGCTCAAGGCCTGCCTGGGCCTCCTGCGTCCGTCGGCGGGGCGCGTGCGCGTCGCCGGCCTCGCGGTCGAGGCCGCCGCCGCGCGCGTGCGGCGCCTTGTGGGCTACGTGCCCGACCGGCCCGACGCGTGGCCGTGGATGAGCCCCCGCGACCTGCTGCGCTTCCTGGGCGCGCACTTCGCCGGCCCCGTCGTGGCCCGCGGCCTCGCCCTGCTCGAACGCTTCGAGGTCCCCCCGAACCTCGCCTTTCGGCACTTGAGCCGCGGCCAGGGCATGAAGGCGATGCTGGCGGCGGCGCTGGCGCACGACCCGCGCGTGCTGCTGCTGGACGAGCCCTTCGGCGGGCTCGACGCCGTGGGGCGCGAGGAGGTGCTGGTGCGCGTCATCGACGCGCTGGGCGAGGCCCCGCGCACGGTGCTGCTGGCCACGCACGACCTGGAGGTCGCGGTGCGGGTGGCCGACGCGGTCGCCGTCGTGGCCGCGGGGCGCGTGACGGCGCTCGAGGCCGCCGCGCCGGACGCGGAGCCCGCGCTCACGCCCGACGCCCTCAAGGCCGCCCTCGAGCGCGGCCCGGTCCCCTTCGGAGGAATCCCCGCATGCGCCCGCTCCTGACGCTGGTTGGCAAGGAGGCGCGCGACCACCGCGCCGTCCTGCTCGGGATCCTCGGCGCCCTGGCGTTCCTCACGGGGGCGGGCTTCCTGGCGTTCGGAACACGGCTCGCCGCGGCCCGTCCGCCGACCCAGGCGCTCCTCTTCCTCGGACCCGGCGCCCTGCTCGTGCACCTCGGGTTGGCCTCCGAACTCTGGGCCGCCGAGACGCGCCGGGGCACCCTCGCGCTGCTCCAGCGTCTGCCCCACGGGCTCGGGCGGGCGCTCCTGGCCAAGGGGCTCTACCTCGCCCTGGCGTGGGCCGCGGTCGTGCTCTGGCAGGCGCTCACGCTGGGCCTGGCCCTCGAACTCGCGGGCGAGCCGGCGGCGGCCCGCGCCCACTGGGGGGCGCTCGCCGGACCGCTGGCGCCGTGGCCGGCCGTGGCGGCCCTGGGCCTTGGCCTCCTGCCGTTCGGGCTGCTGGTCTCGACCTGGCTCGGACGCAGCGGGGGGGCGGGGATCGGGTCGCTGGTGCTGCTCGTGGCGCTCGGCCTGCCCTTCTACCTGCTGCTGCGCGCGCACCCCTGGAGCGTGTGGCTCTTCGCCGCCGACGCGGGCGACCTGTACCGCCTCGGCGGGCTCGTCGCGCTGCTCGCCCTGCTGGCGACGACCGTCTCGGTGCTCCTGGGCCACCGCCACGCGCACCGGCCGCTCAAGCCCGCGCTGCTCGGCGGCCTCACGCTGCTCCTCGGGCTGCTGGGCGGTTACGCCCACGCGCGCTCCGAGATCCGCGCCTACCTGGACTTCGGACCGAACGCGCCCGACCTGCGGGTGCTCTCGGCGCACCCCGGGGCCGGCGGACGCTTCCTCTACCTCACCGTGACCCGGGTCGCCCCCGCGCCGCCCGCCCCCGGCGGGCCCGGCGCGCCCCGCACGCCGACCCGCTGCTGGGTCCTGGATCTCGAGCACGGCACGCGCCGGACCCTCGCGCTCGCCGGCGAGGGCGGCTTCAGCCCGGTCGCCGACGCGTGGACCCACGGTCGAATGGGGGAGGGCGTGAGCCTCGCGCCCCCCGAGGCCCTGGTGGCCTACGAGGCGGGCGCGGAGGAGATCGCGGCCGTGCACTGGCTCGACGCCCGGACCGGGGCGGTCGTCCGCACGCTGCCCTGGAACACGCGCGACGCCCTGACCGACGAACTCACCCGCCGGGCGCTGCGTGAGGCGTCGTGGATCCGGGACGCCCAGGGCCGGCGGCTGTGGACCCGGGAGGGCCGCGTGGAACGCGAGGGAGAACCCTGGGAGGCTCCCGCCCGCGTGCGCGTGCGCGACCCGCGAGCCCCCCGGCTGCGGCCCAGCGCCGGCGGGTGGACCTCCACGCACTTCGGCCGGACCCTGGAGGTGTCCCTGCTCGACTGGGACGGCGAAACCCGCCGGGGTGCGCTCGACCCCTTCGACGCATGGGCGCTGGTGCTCTCCCCGGAGGAGGTGCTGCACCGGCGCCTGGTCCGGGCGCGTGACGCCGACGGGCGCCCCCGCCAGCACCTCGTGGTCGAGCGAGTGCGGATCGGGGAGGGGGCGGCGCCCCCGCAGGAGGTGAAGGACCCACCCCCCGGCTGGATCGGCGTGCTCGCGCCGGGGCGGGTGCTCCTGCTCGCCGCCGCGGCCGGGACCGACCCCGGCCTGGGCGTCTGGGATCCGGTCGCGGGCACGCTCGCGGCGCTGCCCGTGGCGGGCGCCGAGGGGGGCGCGCCGACCCAGGCGGTGCTGCTGGGCGTGGCGGCCGACGGGAGTCGCCTGCTGCGCCTGGACGAGGTCGAAGGCAGCGAGAGCCGCCGGCACTGCTGGGTGCAGGTGGCCGCGGACGGGGCTTCGGCCCGGGCGCTTTCGCCCTGGCAGCCTGGGGTCCCGGGGGAGGCCGTCGGCTTCGAAGGCGACGGCACGCTCACGCTCCTTTGGGCCGGGCCGCCCGCCCGCGTGGAGCGCCGGGGCTTCGGGCCGGACGGCGAACGGCGCGTCTGGCGGCTCTTCCCCTGACGGAAACGCGCCGCGCTCGGTACCGTCAGCCGAGGGCGAGCATGCGCTCGATCGGAAGGCGGGCGCGCGCCGCGAGGTCCGCGGGGACGGTCACCTCGGGCTGGAGGTTCTTGAGCGCCAGGTAGAGCTTCTCCATCGTGTTGAGGCGCATGTAGGGGCAGGTCGCGCACTCGCACCCCGAGTCGGGTGGCGCGCCGATCACCTGGACGCCCGGCCGCAACTTGCGCATCTGGTGCATGACGCCCATCTCGGTGGCCACGATGAAGGTGTCGTGCGCCCGGTCGTTCACGACGTGCTGGATGAGCTGGTTCGTGGACCCGATGTAGTCGGCCAGGTCGAGCACGGACTGCTCGCACTCCGGGTGGGCGATGAGCCGGGCCTCGGGGTACTCCTCCTTCAGCTTCAGGATGCGCCGCACGGTGAACTGCTCGTGCACGACGCAGAAGCCCGGCCACAGCACCATCTCGCGGCCGGTCTGCTTCATCACCCAGCGACCCAGGTGGCGGTCCGGGGCGAAGACGATAGGGCGGTCCCGCGGGATCGACTCCACGACGCGCACGGCGTTGGTCGAGGTGCAGATGACGTCGGAGAGCGCCTTCACGCCCACGGAGGTGTTGATGTAGGAGACGACGGCGTGGCCCGGGTACTGCTTCAGCCACTCGGCGAACACGTCCGGCGGGCAGCGGTCGGCCAGGCTGCAGCCCGCGTCGGTGTCCGGCATCACCACCGTCTTGCCCATGTTGAGGATCTTGGCCGTCTCGGCCATGAAGTGCACGCCGCAGAAGGCGATGACCTCGGCGTCGGTCGCGGCGGCCTGTTGCGACAGCCCCAGGCTGTCGCCCACGAAGTCGGCGATGTCCTGCACCTCCCCGTCCTGGTAGAAGTGCGCGAGGATCACCGCGCGGCGCGCGCGGCGCAGCCGGTCGATCTCCGCGGCGAGGTCCAGGCCCGGGTCGATCGCCTCGCGCTCGACGATCGGGAGCGGGAGCACCGGCACGGGGGTGGGGGACGCGGGCATCCAGGGTCTCCGGGACGGGCGCCGGGGCGCCGTCGCCCTCCAGGGTACGCCGCGTCCGCCCGCCGCACGGGCCCGGGCGCAGCGCTCGGCGCGGCCCGGCACCCGGGCCGCGCCCGCGCCCGGGTCAGGCGGCCGGCAGCGGCCCGGGTTCGAAGGGGCCCCCGGGGAGCACCGCGCCGGCGTGGCGCACCAGGCGCTCCACCACCAGTTCCATCGGGGGCGCCTCGCCCAACTCGCGGGCGAGCGAGGTCATGACGCGTCCGTCCAGCCCGCAGGGGTGGAAGGCCTCGAACGCCGCCAGGTCCGCGCTGACGTTGAGCGCGAGCCCGTGCCAGGTGACCCAGCGGCGGACCGCGATCCCGAGGCTCTGCACCTTGCGCCCGCCGACCCACACGCCGGTGAGCCCCTCGCGGCGTTCGCCCTTGAGGCCGAAGTCGGCGAGCGTGAGGATGCCCACGTCCTCCAGGTCGCGCTGGAAGGCGTGCAGGTCGCGCCGCGCCTGGGTGAGGTGCACGATCGGGTAGGCGACCAGTTGCCCCCGGCCGTGCCACGTCGCCGCCCCCCCGCGCTCGACCTCGACGACGGGGATGTCCGGGGGGTACTGTGCGGGCTCGGCCGTGCGCCGGCCCCGCGTGATGACGCTCTCGTGTTCGCCGGTGAGGAGCAGGTTGGGCACCCGGCCCCGGGCGCGCGCCTCCACCAGGCGTTCCTGCAGCGCGTGGACCTCGGCGTACGGCGCCACGCCCCAGTGGTGGTGGATCCCCGGCATCCGCGGGCTAGGGCGACGCCGACGCCCGCGTGAAGGCGGCCTGCTCGACCAGGTCCACGAAGGCCTCGGGCCCCGTGCGGGCGTTGGCCGCCGCCACGCCGAGCACCTCGCGCACGTAGCGCAGGCCGACCTCGTTGTCGGTGGCGGGGCCGGCGATCACGTCGGCCGTGAGCCCGTGCTGCGCAAACCACTGGACCCCGCCCCAGGCCGCCACGAGGTCGTTGGCGCACAGCACGTGGGCGTGGATGAGGCGCTGGAAGCCCGGGTTGGAGAGGATCGACTCGACGCCGTACTCGCCGATGATCCCGTCGCCCATCTCCGCCACGACCACGTCCAACTCCTGGCCCGCCTCGCGCTCCATGGCGCGCAGCACCTGGAGCGCCATGTCGCCGAGCCCCGTCTCGCCGGCGGTGCTGGGCAGGCCGCAGTCGTGGAACGACAAGGTCGTGACGGCGCCGTGGTCGCGCATGTTGAGCAGGTCGCGCACGGCCGCGACGCCGGTGAGCTTGGCGCCCGCCACGCTGTACCCGCGCTGGGAGAGGCCCGAGATGACCTCGCAGGCGGCCACCGTCTTGCCCGAGTTCATGCAGGTGCCCGAGACCACGACCAGCGGCGGGATCGCCGCGGCAGGGTCCGGGGCGGGGATCGCCGCGTCGGCGATGTTCACCCCGCGCCCCTCCCGCACCACCATCCCCAGGACCTCGACGCGCAGCGGGTGGCCCACGTCCTTGTTCTCGGAGACGGCCTCGCCGAGCAGGCCGCCCAGGTTGAGGAGGTGGATCGTGTCGCCCGCGCGCACCTCCTCGGGGATGCGTCCCACGAAGCCGCGCAGCGCCGCGCGCCGGCCCAGCGCCCCGACCAGCACGTCGCCCTTGCTCACGTGGGCCATGCGGCCGGTCTCGACCTCCACCACGTCGTAGACGCGCTTCTCCTCCAGCGCCCGCACCAGCAGCACCTGGCCGTTGCGCGTCTCGACGCGGCGCGTGAACTCGACCTCGGGCCCGAGCTTGAGGCGGTGCACGACGCTCGTGAGCTTGTGCGGGCGGATCTTCACGGGGTCCCTCCCTTTGGCGTCGCGCCCCGGCGGCCGGCGGCGTGCGCCAGGGCCGAGGCCATGCCGTAGATCCGGGCGAAGCCCTCGGCCTGCGCCCCGCTCCAGCCCGTCGCGCCCTCGCCGTACACGGCGACCGAGGCGTCGAAGAGCGAATAGGGGGAGCGCGTTCCCACGACCGTCGCCTGGCCGCGGAAGAGCCGCACGCGCGCCTCGCCGGTGACCCGCTGGTTCACGCTGTCCAGGAACGCCTCCAGGTCGCGCATCACCGGGTCGAAGTAGAGCCCCTCGTGGAGCAGGCTCCCGTAGCAGGACCCCGCCAGCTCGCGCCACGTGGCCTGGTGGCGGGTCTGGACGAGCTTCTCGAGTTCGCGGTGCGCCTGGATCAGGACGAGCGGCGCCGGGGCCTCGAAGGCGAGCCGGCCCTTCACCCCGAGGATGGTGTCGCCCAGGTGCAGCCCCCGGCCCACGCCGTGGGGGCGGCAGCGCGCGTTGAGCGCGCGCACGAGCGCGACCCCGTCGCAGGCCGCGCCGTCCAGCGCCACGGGCACCCCGCGCTCGAAGGCGATCACGACCTCCTCGGGCGCGGCGACGGCCGCCTCGGGCGCCACGGTCATGGTGTACGCGGCCTCGGGGGGCACCTGCCAGGGGTCGTGGGTCTCGCGCCCGCCGATGGTGGTGCCGAAGAGCCCCTCGTTCACGCTGTAGGCGACGGTCCGGGGGTCGACGTGCACGCCCCGCTCGGCCAGCCACTCCGACTCGCGCGCCCGCGACCAGTTGAGCGCGCGGATCGGGGCGTGGATCTCGAGCCCGGGCGCGAGCGCCCGGATGGCCACGTCGAAGCGGATCTGGTCGTTGCCCGCGCCCGTCGAGCCGTGGGCCACCCCCTCGGCGCCCACCGCCTGCGCCACGGCGACCACGGCTTCGGCCTGGGCCGTGCGCTCGGCGCCGACGCAGACGGGGTAGGTGCCCCCGCGCAGGCAGTTGCCCTTGATCAGGTAGGCGACGAAGCGGTCGAAGACGGCGGCCTTGGCGTCCACGACCCGGTGCTCGCGCACCTTCAACTCCCGCGCCCGGGCGGCGATGCGCTCCAGGTCCGCAACGGAGAAGCCCCCCGTGTCGACCGTGCAGGTGACGATCTCGGCGCCGGTCTGCTCGCGCAGCCACAGCGCGCAGAAGGTGGTGTCCAGTCCGCCCGAGAAGGCCAGGACGATCGTGGGCATCGGCGCTCCCGCAGCCGGGGCCGCCGCCTCGGCGAGCCCTGCGGCCGGCGTGGGTGGGGGGGATCGAGGCGAACCGAGGATGGTAGGACCGGCCCCGGTTTGCGACCACGCAAAATAGGCTGCCCGGGTCCCGCGGGGCGCGGGGGCGTTGGGTCCGCGCGGAGCCGGGCACCCCGGCGACCGGCGACGTGGGCCCGCCGTACCCGGCGGACGTCCGTCGCCGGAACGCCGCAGCGCGTCGCCAAAGGCTTGTTGGCGCCACCGCCGGCCGCTATCGTTTCCCCCCTGCCGGCTCCGGATGCGGGCGTAGCTCAACTGGATAGAGCGTCGGACTACGGATCCGAAGGTTGAGGGTTCAAATCCTTCCGCCCGTACCACTCCGGAGCCGGGCCGGTGGCGCGCGGGGAGGCGGGGAGGCGGGTCGGCGATGTCACCCTGGCTGCGCGTGCTGGTGCTGCTCGCGGTGCTGCCGGCCGCGTTCTGGTGGGGGTTCTTCATGCTGGGCGCGCTGGCCCACGCGGCCGTGGGCGGCGCGGCCGCCTGGCTGGCACTGCCCCTTTCGCTCCTGGGCGTCGGCTGGCTGGGCCGGGCCCTGTGGCGGTGGATGCGCGCCTCGGGACCGGGCCCCGGCCCCGCGGTCGGGATCGGCGCGCTGCTCGGGGGCGCGCTCGGCTTCGACCTGGGCTGCTTCGGGCCGCTCCTCTTCATGCCGGAGTCGAACCAGGGCCCCCTGCTCGGAATCCTTTTCACCGGGCCGGCCGGCGTGGTGCTCGGGGCCCTGCTCGGGGGCGTGATCGGGTGGGTGCGGCGCGCCGCGCCCGCCCCGGACCCGAACGCGAAGCCCGGGGGCTAACGCGCGGCGCGCCCGGGCGTCCGGGGGGGAGTCCCCCCTCTGGAGATCCGCCCATGTCTGCCGCCCGACCCCTCCTTCCCTGCCTCCTCGTGCTCGCCCTCCTGCTGGGCGCGCCCGCCGCGCCCGTTGCCGCGGGCCCGCCCTGCATCTGCTGGGAACTCGATCCCGGCGCCGCGGGTTCCCTCGACGACCTCTCCGGCCGCACGCCCGAGTGGGTGGTCGAGCACGCGCTCGGGCGCCTGGACGGGCAGCGCCCCGCCGTGGCGCGCATGGAGGTGTTGCGCCGCGCGCTGCTCGCGCTGGACGCGGCGCCGCGCGCGCTGGAGCGCTTCACGCGGGAACTGCTCGCGCGCGCGGTGGACGCCGCGGGGAGCCCGGGCGCGGCGGGGGCCTGGGCGTTCTTCGACGCCGGCTACGCGATGGCCGCGCTCGGCCAACTCGGGGGTGATCCCGTGCGCGATGGC
Source organism: Planctomycetota bacterium (assembly GCA_026647295.1). Classification (GTDB taxonomy): domain Bacteria; phylum Planctomycetota; class PLA2; order PLA2; family JAEUHO01; genus JAPKHB01. The sequence goes on from JAPKHB010000005.1 coordinate 18,596, forward strand.
TACGCCTGGGTCGCCCACGCGATCGCCCTGCGCCCCACGGACGCCCAACTCGAGCTCGCCGCGGCGCTGATCACGCTGATGCCCCGCCATCCGCGCGGCGCGGCGTTCGAGGCCCATTGGGCCCGGGCCCAGGCCGGCGCGGCGAACGACCCGCTGCTGGCCCGCAACCTGGAGCGCGTGCGCTCGCAGGGGCGCTTCCTGATCGAAGGCCGGGCGCCGCGGTCGGGCGGCGGCTAGCCCACGCCCGCGGGCGCCCCGCGGCCCCGGCGGGCGTGCGCCGCGGCGCGGGCGACCTCGACCGCCTCCTCGTAGCGCGCCGCCACCTGCGCCGGCCGGTGCCGCGCCGCCAGCCGCGCGGCCCCGGCGGCTCCGAGGCGCCGGGCGAGCGCCGGGTCGTCCAGCAGGCGCAGGATCCGGCCCGCCAGGTGCGCCGGGTCGCCGGGCCGGGCGAGCAGCCCCGCCTCGCCGTCTCCGACCAACTCGCGCATCAACGGCAGGTCCAGCGCCACCACCGGCGTGGCATGGGCCCAGGCCTCCAGCAGCACGATGCCGAACGACTCGTGTTCGCTGGGCAGGCACAGGCAGGCGGCGCCGGCCATCAGTTCCTGGCGCCGGGCTTCACCCACGTCGTCCAGGTCCTCGATGCGCGCGGCGAGGTGCGCCGGGAGCCGGGCCCGGTCGGCCGCAAGGCGCGGCGCCTCGACCGGGTCCCGCGCGCCGGCGAGCACCAGCCGGGCGTCGGGGCGCGCGTCCCACACGCGCGCCATGGCCTCCAGCAGCAGGGGCACGCCCTTCTGCGCCGTCTTGCGGCCGAAGTAGAGGACCCCCGCCGGGCGCGGCCACGGCCCGGGCGCGGGGGCGGGGTGTGCGCCGCAGCCCGTCACGACGACGCGCTCCGGCCGGGCCCCGTAGCCGGCCGTGAGCCGGTCGCGCTCGTGCGCGCTGTTGGCCGCCAGCGCGTCGGCCCGCGCGACCAGCGCCCGGACCGCCGCGGGCCGCCACCCGGGGGTGTCCGCGTGCATCTGCGGCGAGTAGACCAGGGGGACGCCGAGCGCGTCGCGCACGTCGGCGGCGGCGAGCGCGGGCAGGTCCCAGGCGCGCATGCTGATCAGCGCGTCGGGTCCCCAGCGCCGCACTGCCTGGATCGCGGCGCGCGTGAACGTGCGCCGGGCCTGCGCCCGGAACCAGCGCCGCAGGTAGCTGCGCCCCGGGATGGGCCCCCGCGCCCAGGCCCGGCGGCGGACCAACGCGGCGAGGTAGGGCAGCCGCTCGACGGCGAGGCCCGCGACCTCGGTGGGGCCCGCGGCGAGGGGCCGGGCCTCGAAGGGGCCGCTCGCGGGGACCACTCCGACGTCCGAGGTGAACACCCGGACCGCGTGTCCGCGCGCCATCAGGCCGTGTCCGAGGTCGTGCGCCAGCCGTTCGCAGCCCCCGAACAGGGTGCGGAAGGGGTGGACCATCAGGGCCAGGCGCACGGCGGGCGTCGGCCGCGGCGGAGCCGGTCAGCGGCCCTGGCTGGCCGCCATGTAGCGCGCCATGTACTTGCGGATCAGCGCCGCGTTCTTGCGCGCGATCTCGCTGTCCATGCCGTCGGCGAGCAGCGCGTCGCGCCGCTCCTTGAGGGCTTCGATGCTCTTCTGCATCTGCTCGCGCGAGGAGGCGGGCAGGTTGGCGAGGTTCTGCTCCAGCATCGCGATCTGCTTCTCGATCGCCTCCACGGCGATGGCGCCGCCCGCGCTCTGCGCTCCGCGGCTGAACTGCTCGGCGAGGGCCGCGTAGCGTGCGGGCTCCCACTCGTGGTGGGCGAAGATGGTGGCCGGGTCCCCGCCCTCCGACAGGCGCTTTACGACGTCGCGGTACACCTCGAGGAAGTCCTCCAGCATCTCCTCGGTGAGTTCGAACTCATCCCCGCGCACGGCGGCGGTCGGCTCATGGGCGGCCGCCGCCGCCAACGCCTCGCGCACGGCCGCGGGCACTCCCTCCGGCAGGGCGCCGGCGGGCCCGTCCGCGCGCGGCGCGCCGCCTGCGTCCGCGCCGGGCGCGTCCGTCTTGCCGCCGTCCTTGCCTCCACACGCGGCCAGGAGGAAGAGGGCACAGACCAGGAAGGGGAGGGCGGGGCGGCGGCGCATGGGGGATCTCCAACGGGGGCCCGGAGTGTACCGGGCCGGGCCCGCAGCGGCGGCCGGGCCGCGCCGATGGCGCAAGAAGGTCGCGGGTTCCCCCAATTGGAGGGAGGGCTCCCGCGTCGGACGCGCCGCGCGAGGCCGAGGACGCTGAATGGGCACGCCTCGGGCGCCACGTTCAGGCGGCGTGAAGGCGCCGGGGCCCTGGGCCTTGCCGGGCGCACCCCACCGGGGCACAACGGGCGCGGACGCGTGAGGTGGGCGGCGTGGTGGGGCGGAGTCCCCGCGATGCGCCACCGGTTCCTGGGTCTGCTCGTGCTCCCCTTCGTCGCGCTGGCGGCGGGGCCCGCGGAATGTTCCGCAACGGCCGAGGCACCCGCGGCCCGCCCGCCGATGCGGCCGCTCCAGGCCTTCGCCGACGCGCGGCGCACCGCCGCCGCGCTGGTCGCCCAGGTCGAGGCGGCGGGGGCCGCGCTCGAGGCGCTCAAGGAACGGGCCGCGCGGGGGGAGGTCCTGGGCCGCGAGGAGGCGCGGGAATTGGGCCGTCGCAAGGCGGAACTGTGCGCGGCGCTGGGCCGGGTCCGGAGGGAGGAGGCCCTGCTCACCCCCGCCCAGCGGGCGGCGGTCGAGCGCCGGCGCCTGGCGGCCGGCGTGTGCCCCGGGGGCGGGACGGCCTTCGGCCTGGAGGAGGACGCGGTGGTCGAGGTCGCCGCGGTGATCGAGGCCCAGGTCGCGGCCGAGGCCTGGGCCGACGCGCGGCGCGTCGTGCGCGAATGGCGGGTGCTGGCCGCGGTGGCGCCGCTGCGGGAGGCCGCGCGGCCGGCGGCGGAGCGGGTCGAGGCGCTGGCGCGCCGCGTCGAGGCGCAGGTCGAGCTCGAGGCCCTGGGGCTGCGCGTGACGGGCGTGCTCGTCGACCCCGAGGAGCCCGCGCGCAGCGTGGCCCTGGTGGACGGCCGGGTCCTGCACGAGGGCGACGGCGTGCGCCCCGGCACGCCGGCGGAACTGGCGCGCATCGAGGCCCGGCGCGTGTGGGTCCGGCTGCGCGGCGTCCTCTTCGCGCTGCCCGCCGGGCCCGGGGGCGCCTGACCCGGGGCGCCGCTGCCGGCCGCCCGCGCTTGCGCGCGCGGCGGGGCGCGGATAGCGTCGGCGCGGGCTTCGGGGCGACCCGCGGAGGCACCATGCGCTCGTCCCACCGGCACCCGGCGCTCGCGTTCCTGTTCCTGGCGTCGAGCCTGCTCGCGGCCTGCGGCGGCGGGGGCGGCGGGCCCGGGTCGGCGAACCAGGATCCGCCCGAGCCCCCCGACCCGGCGGCGTTCGTGCAGCAGGCGGTCACCGATTGTCTGGCCGGCGACGCCCTGGCGCTGCTCGAACTCCTGGCCGACTTGCAGGCCACCCTCGAGGGCAACCCCGACGGGACCCAGCCCGCGATCACGCTCGACTCGGTGGACCTCGCGCAGAACTCCGCCGCGGTGAGCGTGGACCTGGACCTGGACGGCAGCACCGACCTGACCGCCTCCCTGCGCCTGGCCAACGCGGCCGGGCAGCCGGCGCTCTCGGCGCTGGACTTCGCGGCGCTGGTGCTCAACGCGAGCGGGCAGGACCTCACGTCGCTCCTCACGGGCCTTCCGGACGGCACGCGGGTGATCGTCACCTTCCAGACCCTGACCGCGCCGTCGGGCAGCGGCCAACTCGACCTCACCGTGGAGGGCGGCGTGATCGTACGCGGGAGCGGCACGGTGATCGTGACGGGCCTGGAGTGCACCACCACCTTCACCTTCCAGGACGTGCCCGCGGCCGCGCTGCTCAACGGCGGGCTCTACCCCGAACTCGAAGCCGCCTGGTCGATCGACACCCCGGGCGGAGAGATCTCCGGGCTCCTGGTCCTGGACGGCACGAACCTCGCCGGGGTCAGCGCCACGTACCTCGGCGTGCCCTACGCCTACACGCTGGACCTGGACACCGGCGCGGTCACGCCGGTTCCGTAGGTCGGGGGCGTCAGCCGGCGCGCCCGGCGCGCGGCGCGGGCGCGAGCGGCGTCGGATCGGCCGCCACCGCGCCGTCTTCGGGTGCGCCCGTCGCGCCGACGTCGATGCGCAGCGCGCCGCGGCGCGCCGCGGTGGGCGCGAGCAGGAGGCGCAGGCGCGCGCCCAGGTCCTCGGCGGGTCGCGCGCGCATCTGCCGCGCGAGCGCGGCGGGCAGGCGCCCGACGGGCGCCTGCTCGAAGCGCCCGTCCGCGGCGCGCCACACCGCCTGGACGCGCACGCCGCCGTCCTCCTCGCGCACCAGCACGACGCGCCGCTCCACGCCGGCCACCAGCGCCTCGATCGCGCGCTGCACCGCCTCGTCGTCCGTGCCCTCCGGCGCGACGTCGGCGGCGAGGTAGCCCATGTCGGGGCGCGGCCAGGGCGCGTGCACGCGCACGAGCGCGCGCGGGTCGCCCTTGAGGCGGTAGTCCACCGGCACGGCGCCGTGCGGCCGTTCGGCGACCAGCGGCGCGGGGAGCACCGGGCCGCGCCGCGGCCCGGTGGGCCGCAGGTGCGCGCCGCAGGTCTTGCAGCGCAACGCCTGCCACTGGAGCGCCCGCCCGCAGGCGGTGCAGAAGCGGATGCGTTCCGGCCCGGACTCCATCGGCCCCGAGTGTACGGCGGGCTCCCCCGCCGCGGGCCGCGGCCCCGACGGACGCGCGGCACCGGACCCCGACGGGCCCCCTCCGCCGCTCACTCGCGGGGCGCCGCCGGTACGGGCGGCGGGGGCGCGGATCGGCCCGCGCCCGCGTCCGCGGGCAGGATCTCGGCGAGCTTCGCGCGCAGCATCTCGGGGGTGAAGGGCTTTTGCAGGAAGCCCGCCCAGCCGTTGGCGCGCAGCGTCTGGGCCTGGTCGGAGTAGGGCGACCCGCTGCACAGGAGCGCGGTCACCCCGGGGTCGAGGGCGCGCATCTCGCGCAGCGCGTCCCAGCCCGTCATGTCGCCCAGCGCGTCGTCCAGCATCACGAGCGCGAGTTCCGGGCCGTGGCACCGGAACAGGGCGAGGGCCTCGGCCCCGTTCGCCGCGGACAGGACCTCGAAGCCGCACTCGGCCAGGAGCATCCCGAACACCTCGCGCACGAGGCGTTCGTCCTCGGCCAGCAGGACCTTGCCGCCGGCGGCCGGGCGGGCGGGCGCTCCGGGCGGGCGCGTGGCGTGGGTGCCTCGTTCCATGGGTCTACCCTTTCGACCGGCCCCGGCCGCCACCTTACCCTGGGGGCGTCCGCGGGCGCCAGCGGTCGATTCGGGCGCGGCGCCCCGCGCGGGAGTCCGTGTCCATGAGCGCCGCACCCGACGACCTGGCCGACCGCCGCTGCGTGCCCTGCCGGGGGGGCACGCCCCCGTTCGGACCGGGCGAGATCGCGCCGCTGCTCGGCCGCCTCGAGGGCTGGACGTGCGTCGCAGACCACCACCTCGAGAAGCGCTACCGGGTCGCGGACTTCCGGGCCGCCCTGGCCCTGGCCGGACGGCTCGGCCGGATGAGCGACGCGGAGGGCCACCACCCGGAGTTGTGTCTGGGCTGGGGCTGGGTCGTGGCCCGGATCTGGACGCACAAGATCGACGGCCTGACCGAGAGCGACTTCGTCTGGGCGGCCAAGGCCGACCGCGTGGCCGCAAGCCCCGCCGACGCCTAGGCCGGGGCGCCGGGGCCCGCGCCGCCGTCCCCGTTGCGGTCCGGGTCCTTGCTGTCGTCCTCGTCCTCGTCCTCGAAGGGCAGCGGCGCGGGCACGTGACCGGCGCGAAAGGCGAGCCGCGGGGGCGCCCCCGGAGCCCCCGAGCGCAGGTCGGCGCCCGCGGCCACGCGCCGGCCGTGGGCGAACCAGGGCTCCAAGTCGCGCCACAGGCGCGCCCAGTCAAGGCCGTGGGTCTCGCCGGCGTAGCCCTCGGTCTTCTCGCGCGCCTGCTCCATCAGCCGCGCGAAGCCCCGGGCGTGGTAGCCGCGCTGGAAGTGGACGAAGGCGGCGGCGTACTGGATCAGGCCCTGGAGCCACAGGCGCCGCGGCCCTTCGGCCTCCGCCCACAGGTCCTCCCAGTCCTCGTGGGCGTGCCAGTAGCGGCCGGCGTTCCAGTGCGCGACCCCGCGGTCGAAGCGGCCGGCGACTTCGCCGGGCTCCAGGAATCCTTGGGCCGGGGCCATCGCGCGATTGTGGCCCGGGCGCGCGCGGATGACGGCAGCATGACGCGCGCCCCGAGCGGGCGGCCGGTGGCGGGAGCGGGGCGCCGGGGCGGCCTATGCTGGGGGGCGCTCGACGCGACCCGCTCCGGAGGACGCCCCATGCCCCGCCCCGCCGTCTGCATCCGCACCTTCGCGCTGCTCGCCGTCGCCTGCGCCCTTGCGGCCTGCGGAGACAAGGACCCGGGCCAGGAAGGCGGCGCCGCGGCGCCGCCCGCCACGGACGCGGGCCGCGAGGCCGGCGGGCCGGGGCCGGCCCAGACCCCCCCGACCCCCGGCGCGCCGGCCCTGGCGGGCGAGGGCCTCGAGGCGGGGCTGCGCGCGCGCGTGGACGCGGCGCTGGCCCGGGGGCGGGCGTTCCTCCTGGCCCGGCAGGCGGAGGACGGCGGCTTTGGCGACCCCGCCCTGGAACTGCCCCCCAACGTGGGCTTCACCGCCCTGGCCGCCGGTGGGCTGCTGGCCACCACCCCGCGCGCGCAGGCGGCCACGGATCCGGCGCTGCTCTCCGCCCTGCGCTTCATCGCCGGGCACCAGAAGGAGAGCGGGGCGATCGTGGACGATCCCCGCTACACCAACTACCAGACCTCCGCGGCGGGCGGGGTGCTCGCGCTCGCCAAGGTGGGCGAGTTCGCCCCCGTGGCGACCCGGGCGCGCAACTTCCTCGCCCAGAGCCAGATCGCCGCGGACCCGGCCGACCCCTCGTTCGGCGGCTTCCCGTACAAGGAAGGCGAGCCGGCGGACTTGAGCAACGTGCAGTTCGCCGCCACCACGTTGCACGACCTGGGCCTGGCGAAGGACCACGCGGTGTGGCAGCGGCTCGTCGCCTACCTCCAGCGGGTGCAGAACTACTCGGAGAACCAGCCGGAGAGCTGGGAGCTCGAGCGGGAGGGCGAGGCGCGCGTCTACGTGCTCGGCGCGGACGGGGGCGCGGTCTACTCGCCGCGCGAGAGCAAGGCCGGCGAGGTGAAGCGCGCGGACGGACGCTGGGAGCTCAAGTCCTACGGCTCGATGACCTACGCGCTGCTCAAGTGCCTGCTCTTTGCGGGCGTGGACCCGAAGGACCCGCGCGTGGTACTCGCCCTCCAGTGGATCTCCAACCACTGGACCGTGGAGCGCAACCCGGGCTTCGAGGGCGCCGAGGACCCCGCCAAGGCCGGCCAGCAGGGCTACTACTACTACCTGTACACCGCGGCCCGCGCGCTCGCCGAGGTGGAGCGCTTCACGAAGCAGCCCTTCCGCGTCGTCGACGCCGGGGGGCGCGCGCACGACTGGCGCCAGGAGATCTGCGCGGCGCTGCTGGCGCGCCAGGCGGACGACGGAAGTTGGGTGAACCCGGCGATGGACCGCTGGAACGAGGGCTCGCCGATCCTGTGCACGGGCTACGCGCTCCAGACGCTGGCCTTCGCCGCGGGCCGCCTGCCCTGAAGACCGCCGGCCTTCGGCCCGCCGTAGGGCGCCTCCTGCTCCCGGCGGGGGTCGCGCTCCTGGTCCATGCCGGCGGCGCCGCGGGGGCCGAGGGCCGCGTGCAGGTGGTGGTCGGGGCGTTGATGGCCGCGGCGGCGCTGGAGGCGTGGCCGGCGGCGCGTGTCCGGGCCCCCTTCCGTGCGCCTTCGCAGGCGGCGCTCGCGGGTGCGGTGCTGCTCGCGCTGGGGGCCAGTCCCGCCACCGCGCTCGCGCAGGCGTTCCTGATCGCCGCCGTGGCGCTCACCGCCGGGGGCCTGGCCGCGCTGGGACGCCGGATCGGGGCGGGGTGGCTCGGCGCGGGGGCGGTCGGGCTCGGCCTCGCCGCGGCCGGTTCGCTCGGCCTGTTCTGGGCCGATCCGCTGGCGGAGGCGGTGCCGCCCGAGCGGCGCCCGCGGTTGCGCCAGGCGGTGCTGCACCTGGACCCCGTCACCGCGGCCGCCTACGCGGAGCCCGGCTTCGACCGCCTGCGCAGCCGCACGGCGATCTACCGCGACGTGCCCCTGGCCTCGAGCCTGATCGAGGCGCCGCGGCCGCTGGCCACGGGCAGCGCGTGGCTGCTCCTGGCGGTGTGCCTGTGGGGGGCCGCCCGGGTCCGGAGCGCGCGCGCCGGCGATCCCGCCGCAGGATAGCGGCATGGGTCCCGCCGCCCCCGCCCGGCCGCTGCGCGTGCTGTTGGTCGGCGCGGGCGGGATCGGCTGCCCCGCGGCGTGGGGCCTCGTCCGGGCCGGGGGCGCCGAGGTCACGCTGCTGGACCCGGACGTGGTGGAGCCCTCCAACCTCCCGCGCCAGTTGCTCTACGCGCCCGGCGACGTCGGCCGGCCCAAGGCCGTGGTCGCCGCCGAGCGCCTCGGGGCCGGCGCGCACGGCGTGCCCGAGCGCCTGGACGAGCGCAACGCGGAGCGCTGGATCGGGGCCGCCGACGTGGTCATCGACGCCACGGACGGGGCGCGCACCAAGGACTGGCTGAACCTCACCGCGGTGCGCCTGGGCCGGCCCCTGGTGCACGCCGCGGGGCTGCGGGGCGAGGCGCGCCTGCTGGGCGTAAGGGCCGGGGGGCGGCCGTGCCTGGCGTGTCTGTTCGGGCGCCTGGAGCAGGAGGCGGGCACCTGCGCCGACCTCGGCGTGTTCGGCCCCGTCGTGGCGGTGGCCGGGTTCCGCGCCGCCCAGGAGGCGCACGCGCTCGCCGCCGGCGCGGGCGGGCCGGCGCACTACGAGGTGCTCGACCTCCTGGGCGGCCGGGCGGTCAGGCTGGAGGTCGGGGCGGATCCCGGCTGCCCGGTGTGTTCCGCCGGGCCCCCCGCCCTGGAGCCCTACCCCGCGGCGGAGGCCTGTGCGGCGCCGGCCCCGGCGGCGGAGCCCGCGCCGGCAGCGGCGCACCGGCTCGACCTCACGACCGAGCGCTGCCCGCTCAACCTCCTGCGCGCGCGCCAGGCGCTGGAGGCCCTCGCACCCGGCGAGGTGGCCGAGTTCTGGCTCGGGGCGGAGGGCGCGGGCACCGTGCCCGCGGGCCTTCGGCGCCTAGGCCACGAGGTGCTTTCCGAGGAGGCACGCGGCGCGGGCCTGCGCCTCCTCGCCCGGCGGGCGCGCCGGGTGCAGCGCACCGAGCCCCTCGCGGCGGCGCTGCTCGCGCGCTTTGCCCGCCAGATCGTGCTGCCCGACGTGGGGGAGGCCGGCCAGCGACGCCTGCTGGACGCGCGCGTCGAGGTGCACGGCGCCGGGGACGCGCTGGCCAGCGCGGCCGTGCTGCTGGCCGCCGCCGGCGTGGGCGGGCTGTGGCTCGTGTCCGAGGGGCCGCCCGGGCCGGGGCCGGGCGGGGCCGACCTGCTGGCGTTCCTCGCGGCGCGCGCGGTGGGGGAGGTGCGGCCCGGCGCCGCGCCCGCCGCGGCGCGCGCGCGCCGCGTCAGCCTCCCCGCCGCGGGTTCCGGCGGCCCGCTCGCGGAGTTGCTCGCGGGCGCCCACGCCGCGCAGCGCGTCCTGCTGGCGCTGCTCGGGCTCGGCCCGCGCCCGGACCCGGGTGCGCCGCCGCGCTAGACGACGCCGCTACAGCCCGGCGCGCTGGAGATACGTGGCGTAGAAGGAGATCACCCGCCAGGCGATCAGCACGCCGGCCACCAGCAGCACCACGACCGGGAGGATGGCGGCCGTGCGCTGGCGCCTGAGGCCGACCTCGAAGAGGAGCCGCCCCGCCTCGCGGCGTGCGGCCGGCGCGAGTTCGCCGGCCTGCTCGGCGGCGGCGAGGCGGCCGGCGAGGTCTCCGGGGAGCGCGCGCCAGGACGCGGCGAGCGGCCGGCCCGCGTCCAGCGCCGCGCGCGCCCGCTCCAGGTCCGCTCCCGCGCGGCCGCCGGCGCCCGCCGCCGCCGCGAGACCCAGGCCCTCGCCGAGCGCCATCCCGGCGTCGAGCACGTCGGCGAGCACCGAGAGGGCCCGGGCGTCGGCCTCCTCCACCGCCGAGCGCCACGGCCCGATGGCCGGCGGCGCGGCGCGCCCGGGGGCCACGCGACGCGCGCGGGCGAGCCACAGCAGCGCATGGGTGGGCAGGAGGATCCCGACACTCCAGAGCAGCCCCGCGCCCAGGCGGCCGGCGATCCAGTCCGGCAGCGGGAGCAGGAGCGCCGCCACGTGGACCAGGACGAGGGGGTAGGCCAGCGCCGCGCGGCGGGCGCCGCGCTGGCGCGCCTCCTCCTCGTGGCGGGCCGCCAGCCGCTCCAGCACGGCCTCGAGCGTCCCGCTGTGCTCCCCGGCACGAAGCAGCGCGGCGTCCAGCGCCGGCACGTCTTCCGCCAGCGCCTCGGCCAGCGGGCGGCCGGCCTCCAGGCGCGCCCACGCGCCCGCCAGGCGCCCCGGGGCCGCGGCCGCCAGCGCCTCGGGCCAGGGCAGGCCGGCGCGGTGCAGCGCGGCGAGGCTTCGGTAGAGGTGGGCGAGTTCCATCCGGCACGGCCCCCGGGGGCCCGAGGGTATCCGCCCGCGCGCCGAACGCGCGGGCCCGGGCCGCGTTGAGGTCCCAAGCCGCCCCGCCCGCCGGGGGCCCCCGGTACAATGTCACCCCCCATCCCCGAGGCTCCCATGTCCAACGTCATCCAGTGCCCCCAGTGCGCCAAGCGCTTCCGGCTGCCCGAGCGCGTCCCGCCCACCTTCGCCTGCACGC
>JAPKHB010000050.1 GCA_026647295.1 Planctomycetota bacterium
GCGATCGCATCACCATCATCGACTGCATCGAGTTCAACGAGCGCTTTCGCTACGCGGACGTGTGCGCGGACCTCGCCTTCCTCTCCATGGACCTCGCCTGGCACGGCCGCGTCGACCTCGCCGAGCGGCTGCTGGCCACCTACGCGCGCGAGAAGACCGGCGCGGAGATCGTCATCCGCGACCTCGCGGCCGAGCAGCTCGGCTTCGGGCGCGTGGACCTCATGTCGATGCTCGAGGGCTTCGACGTGTTCTTCGAGGCGCGCTCGTTCAACGACGTCGCCGCGATGCCGCAGCACCTGCGCTCGAAGGTGCTGCCGTTCGTCGTCGAGTGGTGCACCTGGCGCGCCGCGTCTTTCAGCGGCGCCGACGTGATGACCGCGAAGCCAGGTGAGCGCCGGGGAGAGCGCGCCGAACGTCAGCGCGCCGAACGGTTCGAGGCCCTGCCCGCCCCAGCGCAATCCGAGGGCGACGGCCACCGCGGCGATGCCGGCCTGGCCCAGGAACTTGGTCCGCGCGCGCAGCCGCCACAGGTCGTCGGCCAGGCCGAGGCCGAAGTACAGCGCGGCAGGGACGAGCCAGGCCGGATCGAGCGCCCGGCGCAGGGCCGGGGAGAACGCCGCGCCGGCCGAAAGGCCCGCGAGCAGGGTCAGCGCGACGACCACGCCGCCCAGGCGCGGGACGGGCCGGACGTGGGTCGAGCGCGGGCCCGGGCGGTCCAGGAGCGCCGGGTGGCGCCCGAGGGCCCGGAGCACGAGCCCGCCCAGGAGCAGCGCGAGCCCGAGTCCGAGTCCCACCACCTCGAGGTGCACGCCGTCTGCCTCCGGGCCGCGGAGGCCCGCCCTCTGACCGCGGGGGCTGCGCGACCTTCCCCGGCCCGGGGGCCCGTCGGTCCCCGCGCGGGGGCGCGAAACCGCCGCCCTCGGGAAGGGTACCATTGCACAGACGGCCTGGAGGATCAGGATGCCCCGGCTTCTCGAGGGCCCGCCCGCCATCGCGCACCTGCTGCGCCGGGCGGGCTTTGCGCCGACGCCCGCGCTCTGGGAGGCGTGGCGCGGGCTCCCGTACGAAGAGGCCGTCGCGCGCTGCCTGGCCGCGCTGGACGAGCCCCCGCCCGCGGATGCGCCGGGCTTCGACCCCTACCCCTTCGGCACGATCCAGCAGCGCTGGCTCGAGCGGATGCTCGCCTCCCCCACCGGGCTCGAGCAGAAGCTGGCCTTGTTCTGGCACGGGCACTTCGCCACCTCCGACGCCAAGATCCAGGACGCGGCGCTGATGTGGGCCCAGCACCGGACGCTGCGCACGCACGGGCCCGGTCCCTTCCGGGCCCTCGTGCTGGCGATGAGCCGCGACGTGGCGATGATCCGCTGGCTCGACGGCAATGCCAACCGCGTCGGCCACCCCAACGAGAACTACGCCCGCGAACTCCAGGAACTCTTCACCCTGGGCATCGGCAACTACACCGAGGCGGACGTGCGCGAGGCCGCCCGCGCCTTCACGGGCTGGGGCAGCCGCCACCACGACTTCGTGTTCCGGCCCGAGTTCCACGACGCGGGCCCGAAGACGGTGCACGGGACGACGGGCCCGCTGGGCGGCGAGGACGTCGTGGACCTCCTGGTCGCCCACCCGGCGTGCAGCCGCTTCCTGGCCGGAAAGTTGCTGCGCTTCTTCTCGCACCCCGACCCGACGCCGGCGGAGGTGGAGGAGGCGGCCGCGGCCTACCGCGCGGCGGGGCTCGACACCCGGGCCTTCCTGGGTTGGCTGTTTCGCTCCGCGGGCTTCCGGAACGCCGAGCGCGTGCGCGCCCTGGTGCGGGCCCCGGTCGAACTGGTCGTGGCCCTCGGGCGGGTGCTCGACCTCGAGCGCCTCGGGCCCGCCGTCCACGGGGCGCTGGACCGCATGGGCCAGATCCTCTTCCAGCCGCCCAGCGTGAAGGGTTGGCCTTCCGGGCGCGACTGGCTGTCCAGCGGCGCGGTGGTCGAGCGCCTGGCGCTCGCCCAGCGCCTGCTCGCCGAGGCGGCGCCCGGGCGCGCCGACCCGGCGGCGCTGGAGGGGATCGTGTTCGCCGGGGAGGTCCCCGAGCGCTGGGCGCAGGAGGCCGCCGGCCTGGCCGGCGCCGCGCGCGCGCTCACCCTCCTCGGCGGCCCCGAGTTCCAGCTCTGCTGACCCCCGCGCCCGGGGCGGGCCCGGCCCGCCCGAAGGAGGCCTGGATGCTGCTCAACCGCCGCGCGTTGCTCGAGGGCGCCCTTGCGCTCGGAGGCGTCGTCGCCCTGCCGCGCCTGGGCCTGGCCGAGGACCCCGCCGCCGACGCCGCCCGCGGCGCCCCGCGCCGCACGCTGGTGCTCCTGCACCTCAACGGGGGCAACGACGGCCTGAACACGGTCATCCCCTACGCCGACCCGCTCTACCGGCGCTACCGGCCGAGCCTGGCCGTGGACCGGGGGCAGGTGCGCCGGCTCGATGAGCGCCTCGGGCTGCACCCCGCGCTCGCGGGCCTGGAGGCGCTGTGGCGGCGCGAGCGCCTGGCGATCGTGAACGGCGTGGGCTACCCGGAGCCCGACTACAGCCACTTTCGCGCGACCGAGATCTGGTACACCGCCGAGCCCGAGCGCAGCCCGACCCACGGCTGGATCGGCCGGGCGCTCGCCCACGCGCCGCGCGCGGTCCCGCTGCGGGCCGTGGCGCTGGAGAAGCAGCAGCCGCTCTCGCTGCTCGGCCCGGGGCCCGGGGCGGTCGCACTCACCGACTTCAGCCGCTTCCGCGCCCCGGCCGGAACCGAGGCCGCCCAGGCGCTCTACGCCCGCTACGGGGCCCAGGAAGGCCCGGCCGGCGAGGTGGGCCGGGCCGGGGCGGAGGCCCTGGCCGTGGCCGAGCGCATCGCGCGGCTTGCGCCCGTGGGCAACGGGATGGCCAACCGGGGCCTTTCGGGCGACCTGCGCAAGGTGCTCGCGCTGCTCGGGGCCGGGCTGGACCTGGAGTGCATCTGCCTCTCCCAGGGCGGCTACGACACGCACAGCAACCAGGCTCCGAGCCACCAGCGGCTGCTGGGCGAACTGGGCGGCGCCCTGGACGCCTACCAGCGCGAACTCGAGCGCCTCGGGCTCGCCGAGCGCAGCGTGCTGGTCGTGTTCAGCGAGTTCGGCCGCCGCGTGCCCGAGAACTTGAGCGGCGGCACCGACCACGGCAGCGCCGGCCCGGTGTTCCTGGTGGGCACGGGCCTCGTCCCGGGCTGGCACGGCGCCTATCCCTCGCTCGAGGACCTGGACCGCGACAACTTCCGCCACACGACCGACTTCCGCTCCCTGTACGCAGCGCTGCTCGCCCGCGGCCTGGGCCAGGACCCCCGGCCCGTGCTCGGCGACTTCAAGCCCCTGGAGGTCTTCGCATGAACGCTGCCCACGCGATCCCCCTGCGCCGGCGCGCCGGGCGCGCCGCCGCGGCCCCGGGCTCCTTGCGGGCGCCGCTACGGGGGCTCCTTTGCGCGCTCGTCCTTGCGGGCGCGGGCCGCGCCGCCGCCGAGGAGCCGGCCGCCGCCCCCGCGCTGCCCCCCTTGGTCTTCGACGCGGCCCAGGCCGACCTGCTCCCCTTCGATGAGTTCGAGCGCCAGGACTTCCAGCGCGTCCACGGCCCGCTGGTCGGCGGGCTGCGCGGCCTGCTCGAGCGCGAGGCGAAGGCCGCCGGCGCCGAACGCGAGCGTCTGCGCGCCCGCATCGCGGCGCTCTCTGTCGAACTCACGGACCTGTTGCTCGCCGAGGGCGTGGAGCCCTGGCTGCTCGCGCACCTCAACCGCGCGCCGCGCGGCCCCTACCGCGCCGAGCGCTACGCGACCGGCCTCGTCCTGCGTCTGGACCTCGCGCCCCTTGTGCGCGGCCTCTTCGAGCGCGTGGTGCCCCAACTCGAGGCGGGCTGGCTCGCCCTGGCGGCGCAGAAGGACCGCCTCACCCTCGCGCTCCAGCAAAGCGCCCTCCCCCCCGAGGAGCAACGCGCCCTGCTCGCGACCTTCGACCGCCAGGGCCGCGAGCTCGAGTCGCGCTTCTGGCACCTGGCCGACGCGGTCCTGTCCGACGCACAGCGGGCGGACCTGTACGAATGGCTGCCCACCGCGCACAAGCAGAAGGCAGGTGCGGTCGAGCACCTCTACACCCTGCCCGATCTCACGCCCTCGCAGGCCGCGCGCCTGCGCAGCCTGCTCACCGAACTGGAGGCGGAGGGCTCGCCGGACCAGGCGGCGGTGCGGCGGCTGCAACGTGCGTTGGCCGCGTCGGACCGGCCCCCGGAGGAGGCGCGGCGGCTGCGCGCCGAGTTGCAGGCGGCCCAGCAGCGCGCCTCCGAACTCACGCGCCTTCACGTCGCCGCCATCCGGGCGGTGCTCACCCCCGAGCAGGTCCGGGCCTACAAGGCCATCCCGCCCCGCCTTTCGGTCAACGACCGCCGTCGCGACGGCCGCCGGCTGCTCCAGGGCCTCCCCCTCACCCCCGCGCAGCAGGCGGCGGTGGCGGCCCTGGAGCGCGAGGCCCGCCGCGGCCGCCGGGCCCTCGAGGGCCGCGTGCGCGACCTGCGCGAGCAGGCCGCCGACTACGGTGCCGACAGCCCGCAGATGGCCGGCATGGAGATGATGATGGGCGCCGCTCGCGCCGAGGGCGACGCCCTGCGCCGCGCCCTCCTCGGGCGCGTCTTCCTCGAGATCCTGACCCCCGACCAGGTTTCCACCTGGCTCCTCGGCCACTACGGCGAACGCCGCTAGCCCCACCCCGACCGCACCGGGCCCGGCTCGGTTCCTTCACCGGGCTGTAGGGACCGGCGGCGCCTCCGTCCCGGATCAGGCCTTTGGCCGGGGCACCTTGCGGTACCGGTACACCATGGCCTGGATCTGGTCTCCGTCCATGCCGCCGGCGTCAAAGCGCGGGCCGCTCGATCCGGCGGCCCAGGCCAGCCCTTCCGGGCGCCCGGCCGTCGCCGGGACCCAGCGGAAGCGTCGCGTGCGGAAGCGCACGTAGCGCTCGAACTCCTGTCGACCTGGATAGGGCGGATCCTTGGCCTCGATCCGATCCAACTCCGCGTGGAGCGTCTTGAGGTCGACGAGGCCCAGCAGGTCGGCGCCGATCAGCGTGAAGCCGTCGCGGTCCTCGATGCGGACCGCGTGGCGGGTCACGCCCAGTTCGCCCAACAACCGGGTCCACCGCCCCCGCGGCGGCGACTCCCCAGGGGAGCCATCCACCGGGATCTCGACGTGCGGCAGGCACTCGGGCCGCCGTGGCAGCGGGGGTGCGTCCGACGTGGGGCCCCGAAACTCGAAGTGCCCGATCACCACATGGCCGGTAATCGGGTCCACCTCGGGTCCGCCCCGCCAGGACTCGGGCGCATCCTCCCCCGGCTGCCACCGGACCATGGGTGCGTCGGTGACCGGGGGTGGCGCATCGGGCACCGGGGGGACCTCACCCCGCCGGATCAGGTTGCCGTCGTCGTCGTAGTCGTCCGCGGCCGTCTGGACCTCGTGCTTGGCCTCGGGGAAGGCGCGGGCGACCTCGGCCGCGTAGGCCGCAAGCGCCTCCTCGCGCGTGGTTCCCACGCCGAGTGCCGTCCCGGCGACTCCGTCGGCGACGAGAAAGCGCGCCTCGGCGTCCACCCGGCCGTCAAACAGAGCCCGGCGACAGGCCATGAGCCCGGTGCGCCAGACCCCCGCTGCGCCCCCCGGCGCCCGCACCGGGTAGTGGATCCGGCCCGGCCCGTGCTGCTCGTCGCCCAGCCCGGCGACGAAGGCCACGCTCGCCTGGAATCCGTCCGACGCGCCCGCGATCACGCGGGTGAGCTCGACCAGCCGGCCCGGGTACAGCTCGTTCATGGACCGGTCCGCGATCCGGCCGTCATCGTCGTAGAGCAGGGTCAGCCGCTGGCGCCCATCCCCGATCTCGATCCCCTCCAGGAGTTGGTTGGGCGCCTGCAGCCCGGTCCACTGGGCGGCCGCCAGCGGCAGCAGGGCCCTTGAGTCCCTGGCCCGCCGGTACACCCAACGCAAGGCCCCGTCGTTGCAGGTGTCCACGACGCCCCGCACGCCCAGCGTCGAGACGTACAGGTTGAACCAGCGCCGGGCCGCCTCCTTCGTATCCAGCACCCCGCTGAACCGGTCAAAGGCCCGTAGGAGCGGGGTCCTGGGGGAACGTGCCATGCCATGACCATACCCCACCTGCGGCCTGCCTCGCATCGGGCTCCCCCTCGGACCCGGACGAGGAAGCCTCCGGCTGCGGCCTCCGCCACCCCTTGGGCCCCCCCAACCCGATTCTGTCCCGAAGGCTCCGCCCGGGCTACGCGCCCAGGGCTCCGCCATGCAGGCCGCACTCGGATCGCGCGCCCAGCCCCCCCGCTCGAACCCGAGCACGCCCGCGACCCCACCTCCGGAGGCCCGTCGCTCCTAGCCGCCCATCCAATGCGACTGGCGGCCCCTGGCCAGCGCCGCGATCATCTGGTTCGCCCGGGCCACGTCGAAGGCTTCGGGATCGAACAGAGCCTGGAGGCCCCCGTCGGACTCCTCTTCTTCATCCAGACCCATCCACTCCGCGAACTCCTCGTGACGCTCGTGCTTGGGGTCGCGCAGCGCCTCCAGGAATTCCTGGTAGCCGTAGACCCCGCCCACGTCTTCTGGCGGGCAGGCCCGCGCTCCCCCCGTGCACACGGCCCAAGGCCCGCCCGCGGGCGCCTCCTGAAGGCCGAGAACCTCGACGGCGTGCTCCCAGCCGTCCCCGAAGTCGTACTCGTAGGTCAGTTTGGCGCCCTTGCCGGGCAGCGTGCTCCCCACCGTCGCCTCGTGCTCGTCCTCCGCGTCGTTCAGCTCGAACACCGGATCGCTGTAGGTGCGCCGGCGGACGCGGAACGCGTGCAGGTGGCTGTCCGTCCACCCCATCACGGCCTGGAGCACGCGGTGCAACTCTCCCAGCGTCGCGTCGCTGTGGATGTGGAACTCGCGCCAGATCTCGGGCTCCGAGCCCAGCAGCGTGACCCGGAGCGCGTGCGCCGTCGCCATGAGAGGGTCCTCCGGGGTCTCCGGTGGAATCCTAGCACCGACCGGCCCCGCACCCCACCAGCCCGAACCCGACCCCATGATTCGAGCAAGGCCGTGCGCATCGGGTCCACACCCCGAGTCGGGGGCGCACCGACCGGCCGCCCGGGACGGAGGACCGGTAGCAAACTCCCGCCCGATGGTCCCCCCACCGCCCCCCGACGGGGGGTGGGGCCCTGCCCAAGTACCGTGCACCTCGGGCCCCAAGGGGCCCTCGGGGAGCGTCAGGCCTTGTTGCCGGCCGCCGCTTCCTGCCCGGCGGCCTGCTGGGCCTTCCTCTTCCGCCAGTAGGCCTTCATGGCGGCGATCTGCCGGAGCCGCCCCGCAGACGGCGGTCCGGCCTTGGCCCGCTTCTTCTTGCCCTTCTTCCCCTTGGCGGCGGGCGCGGGCCCGACGGCCTTGGCCGGCGCGGCCTTCGCCTTCGGGGGGCGCCCCACGCGGCGCTTGGCGCTCGCCTTGGGCCCCGGAGCCTTGGCGCGCGAGCCGCCGGTCACATCCGAAAGGGCCCGCTCGACGGCCGTCTTGAGTGCCGCCGCTCCGGCCTGGTCACCCAGGGTCTCCCGGAACATCGAGAGCAGGGCCCGCATCGCCACCCTCAAGGCAGCGGCGGGATTTGTGTCGTTGGTCATGGGGATTGCCTCCTCTGTGGCACGCAAAGGCTACCACACCTTGCCTTCCCTGCGCCAATGGCGTTGCGCATCAATGCCTGACAATCCACCTGAAGGGCCCCGCAAGCCAAGTGAAACGGTCGGGATGGTCGTTTGTCTCTTGCCCGCCCGATCCACCGGCAGTTCGGCCCCGGACCTGACGAGGAGCCTGCCAACTCACCGGAAAGAACACAACACCACGGGCGCCAACGGGCGCGCCACCTCTTCGTCTGTGGACCGGATCGCACACCCGACGCAAGTCCACCGGCGCAGGCAATCAAAGGTCGGGAAGCCAGCGGAAGGGCCACCGCCAGGCAATGGAGTCGTAGATCCGACCCAGCGCCGTCGGTGCGGTGAGCATGGACTGGGTGAAGCCGCCGGTTGGAACGCCGCCGCGAACCTCCTGGACGCGATAGGCCGTGGTGGCCGCGGGGATGTCCGCCTCGCAGACCAGGGCGACCTCCGTCGCGCCGGACGGCTCGACGCGCGCCTCGGCCACCCGGACCCAGTGCGCGCGGTCGGCTACCTCGGTCCCGTCACTGTGGTTGGTCACGAAGAGGCGCAGTGCTTCGAGGTCCCGCGCGGGGCTGACGCGGCACGCCACCCGGAACCTGAAGGTAGCGGCCTTGCGATCCAGCGGTCCGCGCACCACCGAATACGAGGCTCTCGGCGCGTCCAGGGGCGCCTCGCTGTCCTCACCATCCCACGCCACGACGGTCCACTGCTTTGCGTATCCGTGGGAGAGAAGGAAGGACTTGGGGTCGGGCACAGCGGGCCCCCCCCTTACCGGCCACTGGAGGCTTCCAGGCATCGGTGACGCGGCGGGGTCGTAGAGCGCAACGAAGATCGCGGGCAGGAGCCAAAGGCCGGCCAGCGCGCCCAACCCGATCCACAGCGTCCGCTTCCGCATGTGCCTCATCGTAGCCGGGGCGTACAGGAGGCGAACCCCCCGCGCGAGGGTCCAGGGCGCTCACACGGGCAAGGGAGGCTGGTACACGGTCATGTGTCCGGGGCACCCAATGCTCGACGCGTACCCCCTCGCCTTCCGGCCGCCACTGGACCACCTGGCCCGGACGCTCTGGATGTTGTGACGAGCGGTAGTTGAGGGTGTCCTCCCGCTGGGGTGCGAAGCGGCGGCCGGGGGGCTGGCGGGGAGCCGCGGACGGCCCCGCGGGCCGTGGGCGGGGTCCGTGGGGGCCTGCCGGGGCGGGGTCGGGCCGGGCGCGCGTGCCATGATCGGGGGATGGCTGCCCGTGACGAGCGCCCGGTCGTGATCGTCGGGGCCGGGATTGCCGGCGCCAGCGTGGCCTGGCACCTGCGCCGGCTCGGGGAGGCGGCCGTGTGCCTCGTCGAACGCGAAGCCCAGCCCGGGGCGCACAGCACCGGGCGAAACGCCGCCATGCTCCGCGAGCACATGGAGGATCCGCGGCTTGCGCCCTGGGCGCTTCGGGGCGCGCAGGCGCTGCGCGAAGGGGGGCTGTGCGCCTTTCGAAGGAGCGGGGGCCTCCTGGTCGGCCGGGGCCGCGAGGCGGTCGGACGCTACCACCGCCAGGCCCGGGGGGAGGCCCGCTTCGCCCCCGGGGACGGCGTGGTGGACGTGGCCGGGCTCCTCGCGGCCTACCTCCGGGGGGCACGGCTCCACACGGGCGTCACCGTCCTTGCCCTGGAACCCGAGGCCGGGGGCTGGCGGGTCCACGCCGACGGGGCGACCCTCCTGGCCCGGGCGGTCGTCAACGCGGCGGGGCCCTGGGCCGGGGAACTCTTCGGCCTCCCCCTCACGCCCCGGAACCGGCACCTCTTCGTGAGCGCGCCCGATCCGGAGATCGACCGGACCGGCCCCTTCGTCTGGGACCTGGAAGGGGGGTACTACTTCCGGCCGGAAAGCGGCGGGTGGCTCCTGTGCGCCTGCGACGAGACGGCCGCCGCTCCCGGGGCCTACGCCGAGCGGGAGGAGGTGCTCCTGGACCTCGGCGCCAAGCTCGCCCGGCACCAGCCCGGACTCGGGGACCTGCGCGTGGTCAGGCGCTGGGTGGGCCAGCGCACCTTCGCCCCCGACGGCCTCCCGGTGCTTGGGGCCGACCCGCGCCGGCCCGGGCTCTTCCACGCCGCAGGGCTCGGAGGCCACGGGATCACCTGGGCCCACGCCGTGGGCGAGGACGTGGCGCGCGAGGTTCTGGGCGCGCGGGTGATCCCGGACTTCGCGCGGGTCGACCGGTTGCTGTAGGGACCGGCGTCAGCGCCGGGCGTCGGGGCGGGCGCGCAAGGTCTCGAGGGCGCGGCGCGAGGCCTCGGCGAAGGGGTCCAGACCCAGTTGCGTCTCGTAGGCCGCGATGGCGCCAGGGATGTCGCCGGCGAGGGTGCGGGCTGCCGCGAGGCGGAACCAGCGCAGGTCGTCGAGCGGCTGGTCGTGAGCCTCCTGCTCCAGGCGCGGGAGCAACGCGAGCAGGAGCGGGCGGTTGGCCTGGACGCGGCTCCAGCCCTCCAGCGCCGCCCGGGCGGCCGCGCTGCGCACCGGGGCCGACGGGTCGTCCAGGGCCCCGAGGAGCGCCCGGTCGGCGGCCTCGCCCACAAGGCCCGAAAGGGCCGCGACCGCCCGGCGGCGCACCAGCGAGTCGGGGTCGCGGGCCAGGGCGAGGAGCTCGAAGGCCGCCTCCTTGGCCCGCCGCGCCAGGAGGTCGACGGCGCTGGCGCGCGCCACGGCCGGGGCGCCCGCGTCGCGGGCAAGGGCCTTGAGCGGCTCGAGCGGACCGGCGGGGTCCTGGCGGGCGGCGCCCAGCACCGGTCCCCAGGCGGGGCGCGGCCGGGCCTCGGGCCACCAGGCAGCAAACGCGGCGCGCAGGTCCGCTTCCTTGCGCCCGTCCTGGTCGGCGTGGCACTGGACGCAGGCGTTGGCCGCCAGGCGGTCGCCCGCGAGGTCAAAGGCCGGCGTGCTGATGCTGTGGTCGGCGACCACGCCGTGGCCGCGTTCGATCGTGAGCCAGGGCATGTGGCAGGCCACGCAGCGCCCGCCGGCTCCGGCGGGGTCGTGGTGCGTGTGGGCCCGGGGGTCCTGGCCGATCTCGGTGTGGCAGGTGGTGCAGGTGGTGTCATCGGTGGGCGGCCGGCGCAGCTGCGAGGGGTGCTCGGAGCCGTGCGGGTCGTGGCAGGTGAGGCAGGTGAGCGCGCCCTCGGTTGCGCAGCGGCTGGCGAGGAAGGGCACGCCGTCGTAGATCAACTCGACCGGCCGCGCGTAGGGGTCCACGCGCTCGGGGTCGGTGAGCAAGGTCGGCGTGCGGAACTCGAGCACGTCGGCGCCGACCTCGAAGCCCGGCTCCACGTCCTCGGCCTCCATGTGGCAGCGCAGGCAGGCCATCAGCGCGCGTTCGCGCGACAGCGCGCCGAAGTCAAGGATCGGGTCGCGGCCCGAGGCGGCCGTCTCGCGGAACGCAAGGTGCGCCGCCCCGGGGCCGTGGCAACTCTCGCAGTCCACGCCCAGCGCGCGGGCGTGGTAGCGGGGCCCCTCCCCGCCCGGGGGGCGGGGCGTCGGGCGGTAGCCCGAGGTGTGGCACGAGGCGCAGTTGGCGTCCCAGGAGCGCACCGGGCCGGTCCAGAAGGAGGGGTCCCCGGGCCGCACGACCGGGGGCGTGTCCCAGTCGGTGCCGCCGGCTCCGAAGATGAGGTGCGTGTAGTCAAACCACGTGCCCGTCGGCACCTCGAGCATCCCCGGCAGCACCTGCTGGCGGCCGTCGGGCAGGGTGGCCACGTACATGCGCACGCGCATGCGCCCGACGACGTGGGTCATCGGGTAGTCGGTGGGCGCTCCGTCCGGGCCTGGGGTGCGGGCGATCAGGGCCCCTTCGGTGCGGCGAAACTCGGTCCAAAGGGGCGGGTGCTCGACCCGCCCGCCCCGCCAGGCCTCGGGAGGCACGTTGGCCTCCGTAACGGGCTCGAAGGTGCGGGCGTGGCTCGAAAGCGACCAGCGGGCGTGTTCGGCCCCGTGGCAGCGAAGGCACGCCTCCGCGCCCACGTAGCCCGCGGCCGGCCCGGCCCGTAGCGGGGCCCGCGGCGTGGCGAGGATTGCAAGGACAAGGAGCAGGGCGAGGAGGGGAAGGGCACGCACGACGGTCTCTTGGGGCCACCCTATCCGGCCCCCGGGGCCCCGGCCAGGGGCGGGTCAGGGGCGATGGGCCGCGCGGTGGTAGCGGCGCCCCAACTCGACGATGCGTCGGATCAGGCGCTCGTAGGAAAGGCCCGCCTGCTCGGCGCTGGCGGCGAACTCCTCGTCGTGGGCCAGGTCGGGGTTCGCGTTGGCCTCGAGCAGGTAGTAGCGGCCGTCCGGGCGCAGGCGGAAGTCGGCGCGGGCGTAGCCCGAAAGGCCGAGCAGCCGGTAGACCCGCCGGGCCGTGGCCTGGATGCGCCGGACCAGGGCCTCGGGGAGGTCCGTGGCCGCGTGGCTGTGGATGTCGTATTTGAGCTGGTAGCGCAGGTCGAACTTGATCTTCTGGGTGGCGATGCGGGGGGCGCCCTCGGGCAGGCGGCCGAGTTCGAGTTCCCAGATCGGGAACGTGCGGGCCTGGCGGTTGCCCAGCACCCCCACGTAGAGCTCGCGGCCCTCGATGTACTCCTCGGCGATGGCGTCGTCGCCCACCTGTTCGTGCACGAACGTCACGCGTTCGGCGAGTTGGGTGTCGTCGCGGACGATGGAGGCCTGCGAGATGCCGGCGCTGGCGTCCTCCTGCAGGGCCTTGACGATCAGCGGGTAGTTGAGCCGGGCGGCCTTGCGCACGGCCCGGCCGCGCGGAAAGACGCCAAAGCCCGGGACCGCGATCCGGTGGTAGGTGCAGATCTTCTTCGTGAGCGCCTTGTCGCGGCTCAAGACGAGCCCGCGGGGATTGCAGCCGGTGTAGGGCATGCGCAGCATCTCGAGGTAGGCGACCACGTGCTGGTCGAAGAGCGCGTAGCCCTGGAACTCCTCCAGCATGTTGAACACCACGTCGGGCTGGCGCTCCTGGAGGGCCTCGCGCAGCGGAGCGAGGTCGTCGGCGATCTCGAGCACGCTGGTCGCAAAGCCGTTGTGCTGGAGCGCGACCATCACGTCGTACTCCATCTTCCACGCCGCGATCTCGGCCGGGGTGTGGCCCTCCAGCGAGGCCGGCGGGGTCCCGCCGCGGCCGACCAGGCCCATCACCGTGAGGCGCTTGCGCATGGGCCCCCTTCCGGCCGGTGGCGTCGGCCCCGGCTCATAGCGCCACGTCCCCGACGCCGCCGCCCAGGCACGCCGCCACGCGCACGGCCAGGAAGGCCTTGAGCCGGCGGCGGGCCAGCGGCTCGGCGCAGCGCCGGCGCAGGCGCAGGCGGTCGGCCCGCAGCAGCACCTCGCGCAGGACCTGGTCCACCGCGTAGGGCGGGGCGCCCAGCAGACCGGCGACCTCGGTGCGCAGCGCCGGGGCGTGGCGGCGCAGGAAGGCCCCGGCCAGTTCGGGGCGGCGCGCGGCGGGCTGCGTCCCGGGGCTTCCGAACAGACGCCGCAACTCGCCGTCGTAGGGCTCGGGCAGGTCGGTGCCGTAGTGGTTGCGCCGTTCGCGGTAGTGCTCGGCCAGGGTCGTGCGCAGGGTGGCCAGGCTCTCGGGGCGCTCGCGCGAACGCACGGACGGTGCCTGGCCCTTGAGTTCGCGGCCCAGGGACTCCAGGTACTCCAGCTTGCGCAGCGCCGGCCAGCCGGCGTAGACCTCGCGCCAGCGGCTTCCGGGGGTGAGCCAGACGGCGAAGGTCTCGGCGAAGTCCTCGGCCGGGTGGCTCTGGGCGTACCACCACTCCAGGTGCTGGACGTAGCGCCGGCTGCGCGGGCGCGGGCGGTAGAAGCGCGGATAGGGCGCGCCGGCGGGCCCGAAGTGCTCGCGCCAGGAGCGGCGCCGGCGCAGGCGATAGGCCGTGTCGAAGGCGTGGCCGGCCTCGTGGCGCAGGATCCTAAGGCAGGCGGCGAGCGTTCCCCCCTCGACGGTGCCCATCTGGCGGCGCTCCAGTTGCATCAGGCGCGGGTGGGCGAGGTAGAAGGGGATGGCGATCCCGGGGACGCCGTCGGGGGCGAACCACTCCGTGCTCAACCAGGCGTGGGGCCGGAAGGCGAGCCCCTTGCGGCCGAGTTCCCGGTGCAGGCGCTCCAGGCAACCCTCGAGCCAGGTCCCCTCGACGCCCAGCCCGAGGTCGCACAGCCGGAGCGAAAGCAGCGTCTCGTCGTCCCAGCGGGCCCACGCCGGCCCGCTCCGGGCGCGGTCGGGGCCCGGCCGGGCGCGGAACAGGGGGCGCGGGGCCGGCATCGGCCAGAGGCTACCGATGGGGTGCCCCGGGGCAAGGCTCCACCGCCGGCGCGGGGATGGACGGTTCTTGGGCGGCGCGGGCGGTCAGGGTTGCATGGCCGCCCGCCCATGGACCTCACCATCCTGGTCCCCGCCTACAACGAGGAGGCCACGCTCGGAGCCGTCCTCGAGCGGCTGCTCGCCCTGCCGCTGTCCAAGGAGGTGGTCGTGGTCGACGACGGCTCCACGGACGCCACCGGGGCGATCGCGCGCGCCTTCGGGCCGCAGATCGTCTACCTGCCCCAGCCCAGGAACCGCGGCAAGGGGGCGGCGATCCGGGCCGGGATCGCGGCGGCCCGGGGCCGGGTCACGATCATCCAGGACGCGGACCTGGAGTACTTCCCGGAGGAGATCCCCGCGCTGGTCGAGCCGATCCTCGCGGGGAGGGCCGAGGTGGTCTACGGGGCGCGCTTCCTTGCGGGGATGCCCCCGGGGATGGCCTGGCCCAACCGGCTGGTCAATCGGCTCCTGCGCTGGGCCGTGTGGCTGCTCTTCTTCCGGCGCCTCAACGACGAGGCGACCTGCTACAAGGCGTTTCGCACCGCGGACCTGCGGGGCATGGGGCTCACCTGCGAACGCTTCGAGTTCTGCCCCGAGGTGACGGCCAAGGCCCTGCGCCGGGGCCTGCGGCTCCGGGAGGTGCCCATCCGCTACGCGCCCCGCTCCCACGCCCAGGGCAAGAAGATCCGCTGGACCGACGGGGTGGAGGCCTTCTGGACGCTGCTCAAGCACCGCTTCTCGCGTCTGCCGCCCGCGCCCTGACCCGGGGCGCGCCGCCCGGTTCAGATGCGCTTGCCGAGCTTCACGGCCTTGCCCAGGGCCTTGCGGTACCACAGGAGCGTGCGGGTCAGGCCGTCGGCGATGCCCACGCGCGGGCGGAACCCGAGCACCTCCTGCGCCTTGACGATCTCGGCCAGGCTGTGGCGGATCTCGGCCGGGCGGGCCTCCTCGTACTTGGGCAGGATCTCCTTCTCCAGCAGCGTGGAGAACCAGGTCAGGAGGCCCGAGACGCTCATCCGGCTGCCGGAGGCCACGTTGAAGACCTCGCCCTCGGCCTTGGGGGCGGCGCAGGCCAGGCGGAACGCCTCGACCACGTCGCTCACGTAGACGAAGTCGCGGCTCTGCTTGCCGTCGCCCTGCACGACCGGCACGTGCTCCCGCAGGATGTCGGCGCAGAAGCGCGCCACGACGCCGCTGGCCGGGCCGTCGATCGCCTGGCGCGGACCGTAGACGTTGAACAGGCGCATGCTCACCGTCTCGAGGCGGTAGGTCTCGTAGAAGACGCGGCAGAGTTGCTCGCCCAGCAGCGCGGCGGCCCCGAGCGGGCTGCACGGCGTGGGGAGCATGTTCTCCTCCTTGGGCAGCACGGGCGTCTCGCCGTACACCGCGCAGGAGGAGGCGAAGACCACGCGCTTTACGCGCAGGTCGCGCGCGGCCACGAGGGCGTTCAGCGTGCCGTCAAAGGCCACCGCCAGCGTGCGCTGGGGGTCCTTCACGCTGGCCTCGACGCTGGGGATGGCGGCCAGGTGGAGGATGAAGTCGACGCCCTTGGCCGCCTTGCGCAACTCCTTCTCGTCGCGCACGTCCCCCTCGACCAGTTTCACGTCGGCGGGCTTGAAGTCCTGGAGGTTGCGCTTGACGCCGGTGCTCAAGTCGTCGTAGACGACCACCTTCTCGCCGGCGGCCACGAGGGCCTCGACGAGGTTGGACCCGACGAACCCGGCGCCGCCGGTCACGAGGTACTTGGCCATCAACACTCCCTGGGCAGCGAGGGGGCTGCGGGCGCGGAAGGTAGGAAATCGCGGCCCCGGAACCCAAGCAAATGCGTGGGAGGTGCGCCCGGGAGCCTGTCAACTGCCTACGTCGGCCGGCGGGGACGGCCCCGGGGGGCCGCGGGGAGGGGGCCGGGGCCGGCGGCGG
>JAPKHB010000500.1 GCA_026647295.1 Planctomycetota bacterium
CGTCACCCTGCTCGCCGGCTGCGGCGGCGACGGGGGCGGCGACCCGGCCGACGCGGCGGACGCCCTCGGCGGCGACGCCCCGAGCGGCGCGCCGGACACCGGACCGGGCGGGGGCGACGCCGCGGGCGACGCCGCCGCGGCGCTCGACGCGGGCGCGCCGCCCGACGGCTGGGAGCCCGACCGCCTGCTCTTCGTGCTCCAGGACCTGACCGAGGTACACCGCATCCGCCGCCGGCTCATCGAGACCGAGAAGTTGAGCGCCATGGCCAAGATCGCCGGCAGCGTGGCCCACGAGTTCCGCAACCCGCTCAACAGCCTCTTCCTTGCCACGGACCTGCTGGAGGACGAACTGGACGGGAGCGCCGAGACCCTCGAGGCCATCGCCCCGACCCTGGCGGCCATCCGGGAGGAGATCGAGCGCCTCAACCAGATCATCACCCACTACCTTTCGCTGTCGAAGATCGCCACGGCGTCGCCCGAGGCCGTGGACCTCGGCGCCCAGGCCCGCGCCTTCGTCGAGGAGATGCAGGAGCCCAGCCGCGCCCGGGGGGTGGAACTGCGGGTCAAGGCCGACGAGAGCAGCGTGCGGGTGCTCGCCGACCCCAACCAGGTCCGGCGCGTGCTGGTCAACCTGGTCGAGAACGCCATGGACGCCATCGAGCCCGGCGAGGGGGAGGAGGGGGAGCCCCGCCGCCTGGGGCGCGTGACGGTCCTGGTCCGGCGCATGCGCCGCTCCATCAAGCTCACCGTCAAGGACAACGGCCGGGGCATCCCCGACGAGATCCGCGACCGGGTCTTCGAGCCCTTCTTCACCTCCAAGCCCGGCGGCTCGGGTCTGGGGCTGTACCTCGTGCGCGAGATCGCCCTCGCCTCCGGAGGGACCATGTCGTTGTCCAGCGCCCCGGGACGCGGCACCTCGGTCTCCATCCGCTGGCCCGCGCGCGTGCCCAGCGACGAGGTCACGCGGGTCTCCTGAACGCTCGGCGGGAACCGGGTGCGGCGCCTGGACGGTTGCATCGGGGGTCCCCTCGGGATAATGATGGATGGACCCACGGAGCGAGTGCGTGCGCGCAAGCACGGAAGCAGCCCCTACCATCCTCATCGTGGACGACGACCGCAACGGGCGGGAGTCGCTGCGCCGCGCGCTCGCGCGGGACGGCTACGAGGTGCTCGTGGCCGAGAACGGGAAGAAGGCGCTGGCCCTCGCGCGCGACCACGAGATCGACCTCGTGCTCACCGACCTGATCATGCCCGGGCTGGGGGGGCTCGACTTCCTCGAGAGCCTGCGCGTGGTGCGGCCCGAGGTCCCGGCCATCCTCATCTCGGCCTTCGCCAACGTGGACACCGCGGTGAAGGCCGTGCGCCGCGGCGTGCAGGACGTGCTCGAAAAGCCCATCCGGCTCCGCGACGTGCGCCGGGCCGTCAAGCGGGCCATCGAAGGCCGCCCGCCGATGGCGGCCCTGCGCGGGGCCGTCGTCCGCAACGGCGGGCGCGCCGCCCACGGCTTCGGGCTGCGCCCGCTGATCGGCACGAGCCCCGCCTTCCTGGACGTGTTGGAGACCGTCGATCGCCTGGCGGAGGTGGGCAGCACGGTGCTGCTGCTCGGCCAGAGCGGGACGGGCAAGGAACTGATCGCCGAGGCGATCCACGCCCGCTCGACGCGCCGCAGCGGCCCGCTGATCAAGGTCGCCTGCGCGGCCCTGGCCGAGGGCGTGCTCGAGGCCGAGCTCTTCGGCAACGAGCGGGGGGCCTACATCGGCGAGTTGGGCTTCAACATCGTCGAGGCCGCGATTGGACGGTACCTGGTGTGGCACAACCCCGGCCGCG
>JAPKHB010000501.1 GCA_026647295.1 Planctomycetota bacterium
GGGGGCCGAGCGGGTCTACTTCCTCACCGAGCGCCGCGCGCTGCGCATCCCGACGCCGCCGCCGATGCGCAACCACGGCAACTACGTCGCGTCGATCTGCGAGGTGGTGCGCTGGCTCGGGGCCGAGGCCGAGGCGCTGGGCGTCAACGTGTTCACCGGCTTCCCGGTGGAGGCGCTCTTCGTCGCGCAAGGGGCCGTGCGCGGCGTGCGCACGGTGGCCACGGGCCTCGGCCGCGACGGGCGCCCCGGTCCGGGCTACCAGCCGCCCACCGAGTTGAGCGCCCGTGTGGTGGCCCTGGCCGAGGGCACGCGCGGCCTGCTCACCCAGGCCTGGCTGACCGCCCAGGGCGTGCGCTCGACCAACCCCCAGATCTACGCCCTGGGCGTCAAGGAACTCTGGGAGACCCGCGCGCCGCTGGACGCCGTCGTACACACGATGGGCTGGCCGCTCGGCGGGGACGTCTTTGGCGGCAGTTTCCTCTACCCCCTCGACGAGCGGCTCGTGGCCCTGGGCCTGGTGGTGGGCCTGGACGCCCCCGACGCCACCCTGGACGTGCACGGCCTGCTCCAGCGCCTCAAGGCCCACCCCCTGTTCGCCCCGCTGCTCGAAGGCGGCGAGTGCGTCGAGTGGGGCGCCAAGACGATCCCCGAAGGGGGCTACCACAGCCTGCCCGAGCGGCTGGTGGGCGACGGCCTCCTGCTCCTGGGCGACGCGGCCGGCTTCGTGGACGTCCCCTCGCTCAAGGGCATCCACTACGCGATCACCTCCGGCATCCTCGCCGCCCGGGCGATCCACTCCGCCCTCAAGGCCGGCGACACCTCCGCCGCCGGCCTGGCCGCCTACGACCAGGCCGTGCGCGCGAGCCGCATCGTGAAGGACCTGCACGCGCGCCGGAACATGCGCCTGGCCTTCCGCGCCGGGTTCGTGCGCGGGAGCGCCCGCGCCGCGCTGATGGAACTGACCGGCGGGGCCCTGTCCGGCCCCCCGATCCGGGTTGCGGCCGACGCCGAGGTGGAGCGCCGCGCCGCCGAGGCGCCCGCCCCGCCGCCGGGCGCCCTGCGCAAGGTGGACGCGGTGTACCGCTCCGGCAACCAGACGCGGGACGACATCCCCCCGCACCTGCTCGGCACCGAGGGGCTCCCGCCCGCCCTGGAGGACCTGCTCGACCACCTCTGCCCGGCCGGGGTCTATGAGGCCACCCCGGGCGGGCTGGTCGTCAACGCGCCCAACTGCGTGGACTGCAAGGCGACCGACGTGCTCGGCCCCCGCTGGCTGCCCCGCGAGGGCGGCAGCGGCCCCAACTACCGGCGCATGTAGCCCCCCAAGCGCCGGGGCGCCGGCGCTACACTGCCCGGCGGCGGCCGCCGCCGGGGGCGGCCGGGGAGGATCCGCCATGGCCGGCCGCCGGGTGTTCGTCGCGGCGCTGCTCCTTGGCCTCGGGCCCGCGGCCCTCACGGCGTGCACGGCCCCGCGGCGCTTCGGGGCCGAGACCCGGTTGTGGCCCGGCCCCGCGCGCTTTCGCGACGCGGCCGTGGCCGCCGTCACCGACCCCCACACCTGGGTCCCGCTGGCGCTGGCCGGCGCCGTGGCGCTGGCGGACGCCGACGCCTCCATCTCGCGCTGGGCGGTGCGCCACCAGCCCGTGTTCGGCTCGCGCGAAAACGCCATCCGCGTCGGCGAGTCGATCGAGGAGGCGGCCGCCTGGGGGGCGCTCGGAACGGCGCTCGCGGCGCCCAGCGGCACCGGGCCCGCCGAGATCGCCTGGAACAAGTCCCGCGCGCTCGCGGTCGAGTACCTGGTGATCCCCACCCGCAGC
>JAPKHB010000502.1 GCA_026647295.1 Planctomycetota bacterium
CCTCGACATCCTGAGCGATGACTTCCTCGAACGGGTGGCGGCCCTGACCGGCTGCTCGTCGAGCAGGGCAAGGCGGCCGACGACCCCGACCGGGCGTGGATCCGCGAGAAGCGGGATCAACTCCGCCGCCAGCGGGCCGAGGAGGACGCCGCGGCGCGCAGGGACGGAGACGGCTGACCCCGGGCTGCTAGGGCCCTTGGGGGGGGGCCGCGCCCGGCAGGGGGGGCGGGGGCAGCACGCGGCCTTCCTCCTCGTCCAGGCGGGCCCGCAGGCGCTCGACGGCGGCCGGGTCCTCCAGCGCCCGCTGGCACTGGATGGCGTCGCGCAGCCGGCCCTTCTGCTCCGCCGCCCGGGCCAGCGCCCGCAGGTCGTCGGGGCTGACCGGGGCGCCAAGGCGCTTGAGCGAAAGGAGGTGGAAGCTGTCGCCCTGCGCGATGGCCCAGCGCCGCTCGCGCTCGAAGGCCTCCGGGTCAGGGTGGCGTTCGAGCAGCAGCAGGACCTCGGAGCGCCGCCCGCTCGCCAGCAGCGCCTGCGCGACCGTCGCGCGCTCGGCCGCCGTTGCTTCGCCGTACTTGAGCCGGCGCATCTCGAGGGCGTGGGGGATCGGGGCGCGGGCCATGGACGGGAGCATAGCCCCGGGAGGCGCCGGCGTCGCGCGGCCCCCTACCGCCCCGAGGACGGGGCCTTTGACAGTCCGGCTGCGCCGTCCTAACTTGTTTGCTGGCAAGGTCCTACGACCGGAGCCCGGCCCGGGACCGGTGCGGGCCGGGCCCGGAAGCGAGGCAACCATGGCCGACCCCCCCGCCCGATCTGCCGGCCCGCCGGGCCCGCCCCCCAGTCGCACGGTGACCAAGCGCGAGTTGGTCACGCGGCTTAGCGACCGCACCGGGCTCACCAAGGTGGTGGTCAAGGACCTCGTGCAGATGTTGCTCGACGAGATCATCGCCGAACTGGGGCGCGGCAACCGGATCGAGTTCCGCGAGTTCGGCGTCTTCGAGGCCCGCGAGCGCGATGCGCGCCGGGCCCACAACCCGCGCACGCGCGAGAAGGTGCGCGTGCCCCGGCGGCGGGTGGTCAAGTTCAAGGTGGGCCGCCAGATGCGCCAGCGGGTGGCCCAGGGCGATGGGGGGGTCGCCCGGACCCCCTGACGGCCGGGCCGCATGAAGCAGGCGTTCCGGCGCGGCTGCCACGACCTGGAAGAGGTGTGGCGGATGGCGATGGGAGAATCGACTTTCGCGGCGGTACGAGGACTGGCGGCGCGGCCGGACGAGCCGGACGCCGCGTTCCATCTGGACGACGAATTGTGGGCGCGGGTAGTCTACGACTTCGCGGCCTGTCATAAGCGGAACCCGCTGTTGCGAGGGCAGATCATGCGGTCGTTCACGCCGCTCTACCTGGCGAGGGTGGCTTCATTCGTGCTGGAGACGGAGTCGATGGTGGCGAGCGAAGTGGAAGAGCGGATCGAGGGATTGTGCCAGGTGTTTGAGCGATTGAAGCCGTACCTGGAGGAACGATGGAGCGGGGAGGCGAAGGCGTCCCCACAGGAGCCGGCGATTGCGGGGACACTGCCTCCGCAGGCCAGTCTGGAGGTTTGAGCGATGATCGAGACGTTGAAGCAGGTTCTGGAAGGAGCATTGCAGCGGTTGCAGTATCAGATAACGACCTATTTGCCATCGTTGCTGGCGGCGCTGACGCTGATTGTCGCCGCGTACGTGCTGGCGCTGTCGACCAGATGGGTGATCTATCGCATCTTCAAGGGCATGACGATCGACAAATTCCTCAGGCAAAGCGGCGTTGCGTTCATGATC
>JAPKHB010000503.1 GCA_026647295.1 Planctomycetota bacterium
CGGCCCGGTCCGCCGGACCATCGAGCGCGAGCGGGCCCAGCACCGTCTCGGCGCCGCCGGGCCCGCAGCGCGCCGCGAGCGCGTTCACGGGGCCCAGCGCGCGCGCCGAGGCCAGCGTGCGCGGACGCTGGTAGAGCCGCTCGGGCGGACCGGCGTCCACCACACGGCCCTGGTCGAGCACGGCGATCTCGTCGCCCAGGGCGAGCGCCTCCTGGGCGTCGTGCGTCACCATGAGGAGGGTGCGGCCCCCGGCGCCGCCCAGCGAACGCACCAGCAGGCGCAACGCTCCGCGCCGGGCGGGATCCAGGCTCGCCAGGGGCTCGTCAAATAGCAGGAGCGGCGGGTCCGATCCCAGGGTGCGGGCGATCGCGACCCGCTGCTGCTCGCCGCCGCTCAACGTGGCCGGCTTGCGCATGAGCAGCGCCGCCGGGAGGCCGACCAGTTCCGCCAGGGCCGCCACCCGCGCCTGGCGCTCGCGGCGGACGAGGCCGCGGGGCAGTCCGTACGCGAGGTGTTCGGCGACCGAGAGGTTGGGCCAGAGTTCCAGGCCCTGGAAGACGAGCCCCACCCGCGGCACGCCGGGCGCGGCGTGTCCGGCCCGGGGGCGCGGGACGCCGTCCACGCGCACGTGGCCGCCATCCGGGCGCTCGAGCCCGGCCACGATGCGCAGCAACGTCGTCTTGCCGGTCCCCGACGCGCCCAGCAGCACCAGCGCCCCCCCGGGCGGCACGGTGAGCGAGACGCCGGCGAGCACCGCCCGGCCGGCGTAGGCCTTGCGCACGTCCTGGACGTCGAGCCGCGCGCCGCTCACGGTCCATGCCTTTGCGCGTAGTGGCGTAGCGCCGCGGCCCGGTCGAGGCGCCGGGCGTCCTCGCGTCCCGGATCGGCCACGGGGTCGTGCAACCAGACCGGAAGGTCCAGGGCGCGCCGCAGCAGGTCCCACCAGGTGCGCCGCACGTAGACCCGCGGCGAGGCGAGGCCCTCGGCGATGGGCGCGTAGGCGCCCTCGCCCTCCTGGACGAAGCGGATCACCGCCAGGACGACGCGGTCCTCGGCGCCGGGGCCGGCCGCCCCCGCCTGCGCGACGAAGTCGGCCACCGCCTCGGCCACCGCGGCGTGGCGCGGGGCCCCCACCAGCCCCCGCAGGGCGCCGCTGCGCGCCTCCTCGCGCGGGTCGGCGACGGCGACGAGCAGGGCCTCGAGCGCCTCGGGTTCGGCGTACGCGTAGGCGCCCAGCGCCTCGGCGGCGGCGCCGCGCACCGCGGGGCTCGCGTGGGCGAGGTGGGCGACGAGCGGCGCGACGGCGCGCGGATCCTCGACGTCGCCCAGCGTGCGCAGCAGGTCGAGCAGGCCGGCCGGTCCCTCCGCCTCCCCCAGCGCCCGCACGAGCGCCGGCGTGGCCCGGGGGCCGAGCAGGGCGGCGGCGGCGCGGGCGATCATGCGCTCGCGCACGCTCTCGCCCGCCAGGCGCGCCGCCAGGCGGTCGCTGGCCGCCCGAAAGCCCGGGTCCTCCTCGTCGAGGCGGCGCGCGAGCACGTCCGGGTCGTGCCGGCGCGCGTGCCAGGCCCAGGCCATGCGTTCGAAGGAGATCCGGCGCAGCGGGCCGCCCTGGTCCACCCCGTAGGGGGCGTCGCCGGCCGCCGCCACGAGCCAGGGCGCGTGCTCCTCCACGGCGTCCAGCGCGTCCTGGAGACAAGACTTGGAGCAAAAGTGACCGACGTTCACCCCGACGGAGTCGAGACCACCGAAGGCCGCATCGAAGCTCGAACGGTCATTTGGGCCGCAGGCGTCCAAGCCACTCGCGCCA
>JAPKHB010000504.1 GCA_026647295.1 Planctomycetota bacterium
CGGCGACCCGGCGCTCCAGGTCGGCCACGGACGAGGCCGCCGCGGCCCGGGCAGCCTCGGCCTCTGCGGCGAGGCGCACCGCCTCCCGGGCCCGCTCCTCGGCGCCGGCGACCACGGCCCGCGCCTCCTCGATCTGGCGGGCCACGGCGGGGTCCGGCGGGGGGACGGCGGGCTTCACCCCGACGCCGAGCTCGACCCCCTGGCAGGCGGCAAGCCCGGCCAACAGGACCACGGCGGCCCCGGCCCACCGGGAACCCAGGGCGGCACGGAGGGCGCTCACGGCCGCCCCCCGTCGCCCACCGTGGGCGCCTCCGGGGCGGCCGGCAGGCCGTCCCCCAGCCGGCAGGCCCCGTCCGCACAGGGCGCGTCCTGGGCGCCCGGGGGCGCCACACCGGGAGCCAGGGGGGCGGGTTCGGCTGCCCGCCCGGTCTGGAACCGGTAGCGCCCCAGGTCGACCCGGGCCGCGCAGCCGACCCCCTCCTGGGGGCCAGCGAACAGCCGGGCGCCGCCCCCGACCCCAGGCTGAAGGTCCAGCGCGCTGGACGGGCCGGGGCCGGCCTGGCAGGCGCAGAGGAGAAGGAGTGCGCAGAGCGCGAGAAGCGTGACCAGCGGGCGCATGGCGAAGCCTCCGTGAGGAGGGGCGGCCCGCTGGAGGGAGGCAGCCCTCGGGAGTGGTGGAGCCCAGAGCATACCGCCAGGGGACCCCACAGGCGGCGGAGCAGCCCGAGGACAACTGGGCGGATCGGATGCCCCAGCCACGCAGTCGTCTGACGGGCGCGCGGACTCTGTCGTAGGCGGTGGGTACAGTACCTTTGATCGGCCGATCCAAGGCCGCCGGAGTACATCGATGGGCAAGAAGGGCCATCTTGGCGGACGCGACAGCAGGACGGGGAGGTTCGTACCCCTTGAGGAGACACGTCGCCGCCCGAACACGACTCAACGCGAGATCATCCCGAACCCGGGCCGAGGCGACACAGATCGCGGGTCGAAGAAGAAGAGGTGACCCGCTACTCGCGCACGACCTCCTCCAGCGCCAACTCGTACCGCCCGAACCGCTTCGTGACCCCCTGGAAGGTCGGCGGCTCCGTGAGCCGCACGAGCCGCAGGCCCTGGTAGGTCGCGTGCACGGGGTCCCCGACGCCTGGCGGCGCTGCGAACGTCACGGTGCGCCCGTCCGTGTCCACGCTCGCCAGCGCGACGAGCGCCCCGCTCACGTAGCCCTCGACCGAGCCCTGCTTCGGATACCAGCGGAAGTCCGGGTCCCCCTCGCCCGTGGGCAAGGAGAACGTGAGCCGCACCCCGTCCCCCACGGCGGGCTCCAGAGCCACCAGCTTGCGCACGGGGTCGCGCGGGTCCTGGACCAGGAACGCATCGCGCGTGAGCCCGCGCGCCAGGAGGAACGCCTCCCACGCCACGCGCTGGGTCTCCGTCAGGCCCGCCGGCCAGCGGTACCGCCGCCGGGGGCAGGCGTACAGTTCGACGCGCTCCGTCTGCCCGGGGGCCTTCCCGGCTAGGACCTCTACGAACGGCTCGTCGGTGAACTCGTAGTCCACCCACGGCTCGCGGCCGTCGGTCACCCCGTCGTTGAAGACCGCGTAGGCCACGGGCTCACGCCGCCACGAGCGTGATCGTGCAGGAGGCCTTGAGCGCGTCCCCGGCCGTCTTGTTGATCGCCGCGAAGGTCTTGCGGTTGAACATGTTCCCGGCGGACGGGTCGTCGAAGAGTCCGACCTCCGTGATCGCGCCGGTGCCGACGCCCGCCGCGAAGGTCCGCTCGACCGTGCACACGC
>JAPKHB010000505.1 GCA_026647295.1 Planctomycetota bacterium
GCCGCAGTTTCACTCGTTCGGCTTCACGGCCATGACCGTCGTACCGCTGCTGCTTGGGGCGACCGCCTGGTACCTGCCGCGCTTCAGCCCCGCCGCCGTGCTGAACTGCATCGCCTACGGGGGGGGGCTCAAGCTGGCCGAGGAGGCCGCAGCCGCCAAGGACGCCCCGGCCCCGGTCGGGGCCCTGGCCCGACGCCTGGCCGAGGTCGCCGCCCAGCGGATCGAGAACCGGCGTTGGCGCGCCGAACGCGCGGTGGCGCGGGGCCAGGGGGCCGTGGCCCTCGAGGAGATGGCCGGTCTGGCGGAGGCCTTTGCCGGCACCTCGCTCGCCGAGAAGGCGGCCCGGGTGGCCGCCGAGGTCCGGGCCCTGGTGGAGCGCCGCTAGGCCGGGCGGACCCGCCGGCGGGTCCGCTACGGGGGCGGCCGTGTTGGGCCGAGACTCCTTTGGTGGTGACGCCCGGCCGATGGAAGGTGTAGGCTCTGGGCGAGGCAGGGACCCGGGGGGCGGCGCCCCGCCGGGCCGCGCCCGTTCGTCCAGCCCGAGGGAGTGCCACGCCATGACGCGCCACGTCGCCACCGCAACCATCGCCCTGGCCCTTTGCCTTGCGCTGGGGGCCTGCCGTTCGGCCGCCCCGGGCGCCGCCCCGGCGACCGGCGCGCAGCCCGCGGTGGCCGCCGCGCCGGCCGACCGGCCGCCCGAGGCCCGGCCCGGCGAGGCCTGGTGCCGGGTCTGGATCCCGCCGGTCACCAAGGAGGTGGCCGAGACGGTGTGCGTGCGCCCGGCCTGCGTGAAGAAGGTGCCGGTGCCGCCCACCTACGGGACCCGCACGAAGCTCGTGTGCCTCGCGCCCGCGCAGATCCGCGAGGTCCAGACCCCGGCGGTGTGGACGACGCGCGTGCGCGACGTGCTCGCCTGCCCGGAACGCGAGGTCGTGGAGCGCGTGGCCTGCGAGCCCGGCGCGCTGGCCGCCGGCGAGGTCCAGTGCGACTGCTTCGTCAAGCGCGTGGTCCCGCCCGTGTACGAACAGGTCGAGGAGGCCGTCTGCGTCGAGCCCTCCCGCTGCTGCATCGAGTACCAGCCGGCCCAGTACCAGTGCGTGGAGGAGCGCTTCA
Organism: Planctomycetota bacterium; assembly: GCA_026647295.1. GTDB lineage: Bacteria > Planctomycetota > PLA2 > PLA2 > JAEUHO01 > JAPKHB01. The sequence continues at coordinate 1,114 of JAPKHB010000505.1, forward strand.
TCCTCAAGCCCGCGCACTGCCAGGAGGTGCTGGTGCCCGCGCAGTACGAGACCCGCATGCGCACCGTGATCTGCACGCCCGGCCGCTGGGAGTGGCGCCGCAACACCGACTGCGAGGTGCCCGAGGGCCTGACCGCCCTCGAGGTGACGATGGTGGACGTGGCCGCCGACGGCCGCGAGGAGGGGATCTTCCGTGTCGGCCAGGAGGTGCGCTACGAACTCACCGTCGAGAACGACGTGGGGGGCAAGGCGCTCGACGGCCTGAAGGTGGTGTTCCAACTCCCCCCGGAACTCGTGTTCGTGAGCGGCTCGGGCGACGGCCTCACGGTGGTCGGCGGCGGCCGGCAGGCCGAGACGAGCCGCTTCGCCCTGGCGGTCGACCAGGTCGTGTCGTTGCGCCTGGTGGCCCGCGTGGTCCGGGGCCCGGCCCAGGGCAACCTGATCCAGACCGTCGCCTCGGTCGTCGCGGCGGACGGGTCCGAACTGGTCCACGAGAGCGAGAGCACGACGATCGAGGGCGGGCGGTAGCCCGCCCGGCCCCCCCCGCCCAGGGGCTGGTAGCCCGGCCGGCGGACGTCGCTGAACAGGAATGGGAACGTACGCAGGGTGAAGGGCTCCTGGGTTGCCACGGGACGACCCTCCGGTGTCCGCCACAACGAGGTGTCGAACAC
>JAPKHB010000506.1 GCA_026647295.1 Planctomycetota bacterium
GTCTCGTCGTGGCGGATGAAGGCGCGGCCCTGCTCGCGCACGATGATGCGGTCGGGCTCGCGGATGATGACGCGATCGCCCTGCCGCTCCTCGCGACGGGTGGCGCGCAGGCTGTCGATGCGGCGAAACTCGCCGCGCCGGCGATCTCCGGTGAGGCCCTGCACCGGAATGCCCGTGGCCTGTCCGGGCCGTCCCTGGATCACCTGCTGCTTCTGCTGCAGCGGGGTCGGCGGCAGGGGGGGCGGCAGCGCCGGCTGGCCTTGCGCGGTCGGCGCGGGCTGTCCGGCCGGTGCGCCCGAGGGCGCGGGCTGGGCACCTGGCTGGGTCTGGGCGGCGGGCGCCTGAGTCGGCTGCCCGGCCGGAGGCTGTGTCCCGGGCGGCTGTCCGGCCTGACCGGGTCGTTCGCGACGCGGGCCCGGACGGCCTCGCTCGGGCTGTCCCTGGGCGGCCGGCGGCTGCCCGGGCTGGCTCTGGGTCGTCGTCGGCGGCGAGGCCGGCTGTCCGGTCGGCGGCTGCCCGGGTTGACGCTGCACGGCCGGGGGCTGGGTGACCGGCGGCTGCGCCGGCCGGCCCTGCACGGGCGGGGGCGGTGCCGCGGGCGGCTGCCCGGCCTGGCCGGGCCGATCGCGGCGCGGACCGGGGCGATCGCGATCCGGCTGGCCCTCGGCCGCGGGCGGCTGTCCGGGCCGGCCCTGGGCCGCAGGCGGAGCCGGCTGCTTGGCCGCCGGCGGCGGAGGCGGCGCCGGCTGTTTGGCTGCCGGGGGCGGAGGCGGAGCCGGTTGCTTCGCGGCCGGAGGCGGCGGCGGCGCGGGTTGTTTGGCCGCGGGCGGTGGCGGCGGCGCCGGCTGCTTGGCCGCCGGTGGCGGCGGCGGTGGCGCAGGACGCGCGGCCGGCGGCGGCGGCGGTGGCGCTGGGCGCGCGGCGGGCGGCGGCGGTGGCGCTGGGCGCGCGGCGGGCGGGGGCGATGGCGCGGGCCTCGCGGCCGGCGGTGCGGGCTGCTTGGCGGCCGGTGGTGGCGCAGGCGGCGTGGGCTGCTTGGCGGCCGGCGGGGGCTGCTTGGGCGGCGGTCCCTTCTTCTGCTTCGGGTCCTCCTGGGCGGGCGGCGCGCCCTGGGCGAGCCGGATCGTGTCGACGGATTGCGCGGTCGCGGGGCCGAAAGGCAGGGCCACCGACAGGATCGTGCCGGCGAGTAGCAGCGTCTTGGAGGTCATGCGGGAGGCTCACTCTGGTCGGGAACAGGAAGGCGGAAGACCGGACACGCACCGGGCGGCGCGCCTCGCCTGCGCACGGGGCGCTCGCGCACACCCGCATGCCGGCGTCCGGATCATGCTCGACCCGAATCATGGCGATGCTATGGGGATCGGGGGATCGCGGTGCGCCCGTGCGGCGTTCTGCGGCGTGGCGTCACAGGGCGACGTCACATGGCGACCTTTCGGTTCTCGCCGAGATCGGGCCGCGTGCCGGTGGCGGCCGCCGCCGCCATGTTGATGGTGCTGACGATCGTGCCGGGGCCGTCCCAGTACTCGGCGTCGTGCGGCGTCACCGCGAGCACGCGGATGTTCGGGTCGTCGGCCGAGTCCCACCAGGCCTTGGCGGGCGTCGTGAACAGCTCGCGGATCCTGGCGCGATCGTTCGACACGGTCGCGCGCCCCGTCACCGAGACGTATTTCTGGCCGCCGGTCTCGGCGAAGGCGAGTATGTGTTGACGCTGGGATTCTACGACTACTACTGGTTTGCCCTGAAGAAGGCCGTCACGCCTGCGGGTCTCCAA
>JAPKHB010000507.1 GCA_026647295.1 Planctomycetota bacterium
TCTACCTCACGCCCGGCCTGCAGTTCATCGCCCGGCCGCTCCTCTATCTCTCGACGCTGGTCCACGAGATGGGCCACGGCGTGGGCGCGCTGGACGGTGTGCCAGGCGTCGTGCTGGCGCGCGGCGAGGTCGCTCTCGCCGGTCCAGGTGCCGATGGCCGTCGGGTAGAGCAGGACCTCGGCGCCCGCCAGGGCGGTGAGCCGCGCGGCCTCGGGGTACCACTGGTCCCAGCACACCAGGACGCCCAGGTTCCCGAACGCCGTGCGGATCGCGCCAAATCCCAGGTCGCCGGGCGCGAAGTAGTACTTCTCGAAGAAGCGCGGGTCGTCCGGGATGTGCATCTTGCGGTAGCGCCCGGCCAGGGAGCCGTCGGCGTCCAGCACCGCGGCGGTGTTGTGGTAGAGGCCGGCCGCCCGGCGCTCGAAGAGGCTGGCGACGACGACCACGCCCAGGCCGCGGGCGAGCGCCCCCAGGCGCGCCGTGGTGGGGCCGGGCACCGGCTCGGCCAGGTCGAAGCGCCGGTCGTCCTGGACCTGGCAGAAGTAGGGCGTGAGGAAGAGTTCCTGGAGGCAGACGACCTGCGCCCCCGCGCCCGCGGCGCGCTCGACCAGCGCCTCGGTGCGGGCGAGGTTCTCGGCCGGGTCGGCCAGGGCGTGGGTCTGGACCAGGCCGAGCACGAGCGGGGCGGACATCGGACCTCCGGGGCGCGCCAACGCCGCGTCTAGCCAAGGTAGCCCGACAGGGCCGACGGGATCAGCTCGGGCTTGAAGATGCTCGCCACCAGGAGCAGGAAGGCCGCCGCGGACACGACGATCAGCGCCGCGTCCAGCGCGAAGGCGATCTGGGCCGCGAACCAGAGCATCCACACCAGCGCCTCGGCCGGGAAGAGCAGCGCGCGCCATGCGACCGGCCGGGCGCGCAGCCAGGCGAGCCCCGCCCGCAGCGCACGCGAGGCCCCGTGGAACGCCGGCAGCGCCACCCGCGCCAGCGCCACCAGCAGCCCGAGGCACGCCAGGGCCTGGAGGCCGCGCCGGCCCCAACCCTCCGGCAGGCGGGCCAGCCACTCGCCGCGCACCGCCTCGGGCTGCAGCAGGAACCAGCCCCCGAAGGCCACCGGGGCGAGGCCGAAAGCGAGGAAGAGGAGCAGGGCGCGGGCGCCCGAGGGCCGGCGCCGGGCCGCGCCGCGCTCGCTGCGGCGCGGCCGGGGCGGGACGGCTTCCGGGCCGTCGGCCCGGCTACGAGCCACCGCCGCCCCCGGTCAGCACGTGCCCCTTCACCTGGATGCGGATCACCTCTTCACCCTCGACGCCGGTTACGACCTCGATCACCTCTTCGTCCAGCGTGCCCGGCGCCGCGTCCGCGCCCACCGTGCCGGTGAGGCGCCACACGCCGTCCTCGCCGTGCACGGGGTCGGGTTCGATGCGCACCGCGACGCGCCCCTTGAGCGCCCGGGCCGTGAGGTCCTTCAGCGTCACCGTGGGGTCGAACGGCCGCAACTTGATCGAGGCGCTGCGCGTCGCGCCCCGGCGCAGGGCGCCGAAGCTCAAGGTGCGGGACTGCACCCAGATCCGCCCGGTGACGTTGGCGCTCAAGGGCAGGGAGAGGCGCGGGTGCTCGGCGTGGTTCGTCTTGACGAGCACCTCGTTGGAGTACATGCCGAGCGGCGGGGGGGCCTTGAACGTGAGGTCGACGGCCAGATTTTCGATGGCGACCGTGCGCTGCAGATGCAAACCCAAGCCGGCTTTGGCGGCAAGCACTCTGCGCGCTGC
>JAPKHB010000508.1 GCA_026647295.1 Planctomycetota bacterium
TGCTCCGCGCTCCCGCGCGGACTTTGCAAGACGGGCACGCTCTAGCGTGCCTTGTCTTGACAGGGGAGGTGCTGCGCGCACCCCCCCTGCACCCCCCCGCACCCCTCCGGGCGCGCCGATGGCGCAGGAAGGGTCGCCGGATCCCGCAATCGGAGGGAGGGCTCCCGCGCCGGACGCGCCGCGCGAGGTCGAATGGGCTGAACGGGTACCGACCAGGGCATGCGTTCAGGGGCAGGAGGTACGGAGGTGCGGCCCGCTGGATGCGGGCCCATGGCCGACGCTCGCCGCAGGCGGCGAGGGGCCGAGTTGGCGAGGCCCCGAGAGGAGGCCCTTTGCCGTGTCGTCTTCGCGGGGATCCTACCCCACGTGGTCCTCCACGGCTGTCGTCTCTGCGGGGCCCCGCCCGGTACTTGACGATTGCTCGCCCTCGCTGCTGAACACAGCATCCGCCCCTCGCTCCGCGCTGCCGCGCACACTGTGCACTCGCACGTGCGCTTCGCGCCCGCGATCGTGCCAGGGGGGGCTGCGCCGTGCTGCGCCGCGGCGCACCTTCAGACGTGCGTGAGCAGCGCGACGACCTCCTCGGGCGAGGCGCTGCCGGCGACCCGGGCGCGCACTTCCTCGAGCTTGAGGCGCTTGGAGAGCTGGGCGAGGAGTTCGAGGTAGGGCCCCTTGGCCTCCTGCGGGCCGGCGATCAGGACGACGATGTGCACCGGGCGCTCGTCGATGGAGCCGAACTCCAGGCCCTGGGCGTGGCGGCCCACGGCCACGACGAACTCCTGCACGGAGGCGATGCGCGCGTGTGGCACCGCGATGCCGAGGCCGATGCCAGTGCTCAACTTCTGTTCCCGCTCCAGGACCGCCGCGAGCAGCGCGGCGCGGTCGCGGATCGCGGGCGAGGTGGCCACGGCCTCCACGAGCTCCTCGAGCGCCCGCTCCTTGGTGCGCCCCTTGAGCGCGATGACGCGCGCGGGGTCCAGGTGGTGGCGCAGGTCGATCTTCTCTCGGCTCATGGTGGGCTCGGGGGCCACGGATCGTTCCGCTGCCGGGGAGGGGGAAGGGAGGGGCGCCGGGACGGCCTGGACACGCCGTCAACGCGGGTCTGCGCGGACCATGTCGCGCAGGATGGTAACGAGGGGGCGGCGGCCGTCGAATGTGACCGCGACCAGATCCACGCGCACAGCCCATCCGCGGGCGTCGCCGCGGCGCGCGATCCAGCCCAGCGCCCGGGCCAGGCGCCGGCGTTGCGGGCCCTCGAGGCGTTCGTGGGGCGGGACCCCGCCCCGCAGGGCGCTCTTCACCTCGACCAGCACGAGCCAACGGCCCTCCCGGCACAGGAGGTCGACCTCGGCGTGGGGGGTGCGCAAGTTGCGGGCGAGCACCCGGTAGCCGGCCCGGCGCAAGGCGCGGCGTGCGGCCCGCTCGCCGCGCCGGCCGATCCACCAGGCGCGCACACCGCGCGCGCGGTCGCCGGGCGGGGCGGGGCGGGGGCGCACGGGAGGACCTCGCGCGCGGGAGTCGGGCGGTTTCCCGGGCTGGCGGGGCGCGGGGCCGACGCCGCAGGGCCTGGCGGGGCGGGGCCTGGCGCCTGGCCGGAAAATCTTTTCGGTCGCCGGGGATCAACGACCGGGCAGAAGTTGCTGGTTTCGGGACGGTCGTACCCACGACCGAAATGACCATCGAGTTCTGGCATCCGGCGAAAGCTGACGGCTGGCAATCGGAATTTCGTCGTTGAGCAGCAGCGACAGGGTAGACGCGCCCGTTGC
>JAPKHB010000509.1 GCA_026647295.1 Planctomycetota bacterium
ACGACCAGGCGCCCGGTCAGGTCCTGGGGCGAAAGCGGCGGGTCGAGCAGCGACGGCGGAACGCTCACGCCCCGTCCCGTGAGGTCCAACTCGGCGGTCCCCCGCGGGCCCGCGTGCGTCGCCAGGCCGGCCAGGGTCAGCGTGCCGCCCAGGCGCTCCCCGGGCGCGAGGCCGAGCCCGCCGGCCAGCAGCGGGCTCATCGCGGCCAGGTCGGCGGTGAGTTCGACCGGGCCCTCGGCGCGCCACTCCCCCGCGCGCAGCCCGAGCACGAGCGGCCGGGTCCATAGCGTCTCGCCGGTTGAGATCCCGGCGCCCCGCAGCCGGTGCAGCAGGAGCCGCCAGCCGGCGGCGGGAGACTCGCGCAGCACCGCGCTCGCCTCCAGCCGCGCCTCGCGGTGTCCGTGCGCGGCCAGGTCGCCCGGCTCGAGGGCCAGCCCTTCGACGCGCGCGGCCAGCGCGACGTGGACGCGGTCCGCCTGGGGCGGGCGACCCTGGATCTCGAGTCGCAGCGCGCCGGCCTCCAATCTGGCGAGCGCCGGCACCCAGTCGCCCAGGGCGCCCAGGCGCCCGAGGTCGGCTTCGAGGAGCGCCGTGCCGAGCGCCTCGGGCGCCTCGCCCAGCGCGAGCGTCACCTCCTCGCTCAAGGTCACCTGGACGAGCCGGCCGACCCCCAGGTGGCCCTCGCGCAGGGCGAGGCGCCAGCGTCCGGCGGGGCCCGTGAGGGCGAAGCCTCCGCGCAGCGCGAGGTCCGGCTCCGCGATCGCGCGGCGGCCCGCCCCGGCGGGCGGGGTCACCGCGAGCCCGCTGCCGGTGACCTGGACGCGGCCGGCGAGGCCCTCACCGCCCGCGCCCGGTTCGGATTCCGCGGACGCGGCCAGATGTGCGAGGCTCACGACCGTGCCGTCGGCCAGGTGCGCGGTCAGCCCGCGCGCGGTGGCCTTGAGCCGGCCCGAGGGCAGGCCCTCCGGGTCCAGGCGGCCCTGGGCCGCGAACTCGAGGTGGCCGGCGAGTTGCTCGATCCCGGCCGCCGCGCGCGCCAGGGGCGCGGCGCGCGACAGGTCGAGCGGGTCGCCGGAGAGTTCGAAGCGGCCCGCCCCCGCGCGCGGGCGCACCAGCGTCGCGCGCAGGGTCGCGTCGCCCCCGCCCTCGCGCAGGCCCAGCGCCACCAGCGCCGCGTCCAGCGTGAGGCCCGCCGCGCCCACGCTGGCGCGGGCCTGGATCTGGTCCAGCGTCCCGGCCGGGGTGGGCCCGCCTTCGGGCGCCTCGACGCGGCCGCCGAGCAGGACGAGTTCCACCTCCGCGGGCCGGGCGGGCTCGGCCGGCTCGGGCTCCGCGGGGCCGCGCAGCCGCTCGAGCACCCCGTCGGCGTTTCCCCGGCCGTCGGAAAGGCGCCGGAAGGTGAGGTGCGGGTCCACGACCCGCACCGCGGCGCGCACCTGCCCCCCGATCAGGTCGAGCACGTCCAGGTCCACGTGCACGCGCCGCACGCGGGCGAGCGGGCCGTCGAAGCCCGCGGGGCTGTGCACCACGACCTCCTCGAGGTCCACGCCGCGGCCCCAGAAGGCGAAGGCCGAGCCGATCTCCACGCGCCGGCCCAGGCGCTCCCCGATCCGGCCCGCGACCCAGTCGCGCACCGGCCCCAGCACGAGGGCGAGCGGGGCCAGGAGGAGCAGCAGCAGGCCGAGGCCCAGGCCGAGGAGGACGCGGCGCCGCCAGCGGCGGGGACGGCGCGGCGCGGCGGCGGCCGGCGCCGGGGCGGGC
>JAPKHB010000051.1 GCA_026647295.1 Planctomycetota bacterium
TCGACCCGCTGGGCGACCTCGTGTTCGGCGGGCACGACGTCCGGGCGACCGACCTGCACTGCTCGGCGCGGGAGTTCGCCGAGCAGGCCGGCATCCTGGACGCCGCGCTCCTGGGCCTCCTGCGGGAGGACCTGGCGGCGGCGGACGCCGAGATCCGGCCCGGCTTCCTGGTGAACCCGGGCCCGGCCGTGCGCGCCCTGGCCCAGGGCGGCCGGCTCTCCCGCGCCCGCTCGCCCGCCCGGATCGTCGAGGCGATCCAGCGCGACCTGGAGGAGTTCCGGCGCCGCCACGACCTGGCGCGCGTCGTGGTCGTCAACCTGTCGAGCACCGAGCCGCCGGCGCGGCTGCCGATCGAGTATGCCGACCTGGACGCGTTTCGCGCCGCGCTGGCGGCGCCCCGGGCGCGCCGGGGGCTGTGCGCGGGCGTCCTGTACGCCTACGCGGCCCTGGAGGCCGGGTGCCCGTTCATCAACTTCACGCCGTCGCCGGGCAGCACGATCCCCGCGCTGGTCGCACTGGCCCTGGAGCGGGACGTCCCCCACATGGGCTCGGACGGGAAGACGGGCGAGACGCTGGTCAAGACCGTCCTGGCGCCGCTCTTCGCGGGACGCGCCCTCAAGGTGCTGTCGTGGGAGGGCTACAACCTGCTGGGCAACCGCGACGGCTTCGTGCTCAACGACCCGCGGGCGCGCGAGAGCAAGACGCGGTCCAAGGACCGGGCCCTGCGCCAGATCCTGGGCAGCGACGACCTCCACTCCAAGGTCTCGATCGACTACGTGCCGAGCCTGGGCGACTGGAAGGTGGCCTGGGACTTCATCCACTTCGAGGGCTTCCTCGGGGCGCGCATGTCCATGCAGTTCACCTGGCAGGGCAACGACTCGGCGTTGGCCGCGCCGCTCGTGCTCGACCTGGTGCGTCTGGCCTCCCTGGCCCACGCGCAGGGCGAGCGGGGCCTGATGCCCTGGCTGGCGGCCTACTTCAAGAGCCCCGCGGGCACCGACGAGCAGTCCTTCGGCCGCCAGTTTGCGATGCTCGAGGCCTACGTGGCCCGCTCGCGCGCCCGCGCCCGCCAGACCCGGTCGTGAGGAGAGGGCGCGGAACCCGAGGCGGATCCCGAGGGGTCTCCCTCCGGGGGAGCGCACTCGATTGATGCACCGGAGCCTGGCTCGGTACGGTCGATCGAGGCCAGGTCCACGGCGTGCGTCCCCTCGCGGAACGCCGCCAGCGATTGCACGAGGCGCGCGCGCGGCCACAGGTACTCGGCCTGGCCGGTGCCGGGGTGGTAGACGGCCGTGTAGAGGGTTCCGAAGCCCGCGCGGTAGTTCGTCGTGCGCAGGGGGGGGTCGAGGAAGGCCGCCACGAGGCGGGCGGGGGTCTGGCTGCGGTCGGCGAAGCGCTGCATGAGGTGCCGCTCCCGTTCGACGGTCGCGCTGGCCGCGGCGTGTCCGCTCCAGTACACCCGGCCCTGGTGGTTGGTGGAGACGGGCACGCGCTTGAAGCGGGTGCGGCCGCCCGGCGCCGTGAACACGGTCAGGAACTCGCCGTGCCGGTCCAGGACGAGGACGTTGTAGGCCATGTGGGTGGGGATCCGGCGCGCCAACGCGGCCGCCTCGGCCACGGTCTCGCACAGTTCGAGCAGGCAGCGCAGCAGCAACGGAGCCCCGAACCCGTGCCCCACGCCGCGGCGGCCGCCGAAGTTCAGCGAGACGCACAGGCCGGCTTCGTTGAGGCCGTCCAGCGCCCCCACCAGGCAGTCGGTCATGGCCAGCGTCGCGCGCCCCGACCAGGCGCTGCGCAGCAGCAGGCCCTCCCAGAGGTGCGGGGCGTAGTCGTAGTTGCGCACCAGGAAGGGTTCGCCCCGCGTCCAGGCCGCCTGCGTGCAGCCCACCACCGTGCGCGGCGGGCGGTACAGCGAGAGGAACGCCGCCTCCTCGTCGCCCCCGCCCGCCAGCTCGACCAGGCGCTCGTAGCAGGGCATGAACTCGGGCACCGCCCGGGCCAACGCCGCCCGCGCCGTTTGGGCCGCGGGCCGCGCCTGCTCCCCCTCGCTCCGCCACCAACGCCGGTAGTGCGGCCACAGCTGCCGAAAGGCCGCCTGCCAGCGCGGGCCCGGCCGGTCCTCGTGAAGGCTGCGAAGCTGGGGGGTCACGGATCCTCGGTTCGCCAGGGCGGAGTCAAGCGCCCATCATGCCGCGGCCCGCCCCCCGATCCACCCTTCGGCCGCGCCAAATGACCATACGGAGCCAGGCTCCGGTGCATCATTCGAGGGCCACGAGGGAAGGGAGTGCGCGCCAAAGGTGGGTTCCGCGCTTCCGCGCGGACTGCGCCCTCGTGCGGGTCAGAGCATCTTGAAGCCCGGCCCCGAGAGGGCCACCGGGACCTCGTCGCGCTCCCGGGGCGCGAGGTCCTGGCCGACGAAGTGGCGGCGGATGCCGCGGATCCAGGCCTGGGCCCGATCGTTGAGCTCGAAGTCGTCGGTCATCAGGCGCCCGCGGGTGATCAGGATGCCCAGGTCGGCCCCCTCGTAGCGGAAGTCGCCGGGGCCCGCGATGCGCAACCAGAACGCCTCGCGCTCCGTCTCCACGGCGCGCCGGTGGTAGTCAAAGCGGCTGTACTCCACCGCGCCGTCGGCCTCGAGCCGCCAGATCCCGGAGGGCGGCGCGGCCAGCACCCGGTCGATGTCGGGCCCGGGGTGCTTCACGACGAGTTGGCTCCACTCGTCGATGTACTCCGGGTCGGACCAGCGGGCGTTGAGGTCGGCCACGTCGAACTCGAAGTCCACGTCGCTGAACTCGAGCAGGTGGAACAAGAAGAGCGGCACGTCGGCGTGGGCGAACGCGGCGTGGTTGGTGATGCTGCTGGCCCCCGTGATGCGCGGGTTGAGTTCGCCCAGGTACAGCCGGCCGTCGTCCTGGTCGATCAGGAAGTCGAGTTCGAAGTAGCCGCGGTAGCCCTCCCGGCGGAGTTGCTCGCCGAAGCGGAAGGTGTACTCGACGGCCTGGCGCCGGATCTCGGGGGTGAAGGCCCCGGGGAAGATCTCGTTGCCGCACCAGCCGCCCCGGTAGGGGGTGAGCTCCGGGAAGCCCACCAGTTCGGTCATCAGCGGCCCGACGATGGTGCCCTGCCGGGTCGTGCACGCCTCGATCGCCGAGCCCCGGCAGCGGATGCGCTTCATCACCTTCACCTCGGGCTCGGCGGCGATCTCCTGGGCGTGTTCGCCGAAGTCGGCCTCGTCGTCGATGAACCAGGTGGTGTGCCCGCTGTCGCCGTACGCGGCCTGCACGACCAGCCGCGGCCCGAGCCCGGCCGCCACGCGGCGCAGGTCGGCGTAGGACCGCACGGGCGCGAGCACGTTGGGCACGCTGGGGACGCCGGCCTTGTCGCCGATGCGCACCGTCTCGACCTTGTTGTCCACGCGCGCGCGCAGGGCCGCGGGGGGGAACCACACCTCCAGCCCCAGGTCGGCCGCGGCCTGCTCGGCCCGCTCGTCGAACATCAGGAACACGACCTTCCCCCGCGCGGCCTGCCCCCGGTCGCGCGCCCGCCGGCCGACGTACTCGCCCACGTCGGGGTGCCGCAGCAGGTACGCCACGATGTCCTCGATGCTCTCGAACTCGTCGTGCGGCAGCGGAGGGGGGACGAAGGTGTTGGGGTGCTGCCCGTCGAAGCAGTCGATGTAGTTGACGTGGCGGAAGTTGCGCACCCACTCGTCGATCCCGAGCAGGTTGAAGTTCGTGGCGCTCACGAAGTAGATCGGCGTCTCGTTCCGGTGGAACCAGCGTCGGATGTCCGACACGCCGCGCAGTCGCTTGCCCATGCCCGCCTCCGTCCGCCAGGTCCGCGGTTCACGCCCCCTCGAGCCGCTCCGGCCGCAGGACGCGCAGTCCCCAGTCCGGCCGGTAGCCGTGGATCTCCTTGGTGTCCAGCGCCGAGAGGTAGTCCAGGATCTCCCGGCTGATCACCTGCCCGGGCACCAGGATGGGGAACCCGGGCGGGTAGGGCGTCACGAAGGTCGCCGCGACGACCTCCTCGCCGGCCGCCAGCCGCTCCTCGATCGGGCCGCCGAGGCGCAGGTGGCGGCAGTTGCGTTCGTCCTGCCCGAGGAAGAAGGCCGCCCGCAGGTCCCCGGCGGGCACCTCCCCCCCGCCGGCCGCCGGCGCGCAGAAGCGCCGGTGGAAGCGGCTGAAGTGGGGCAGGGGCGGCTGCCGCCGGCACAGCGAGTCCACGGAGCGCTCCCAGGCCGCGTGGTCCACCTCGCCCTCGTCCTCGTGGTCCTCCTCGAGGCGGTCGGCCAGGCGCGACAGCACGTCCAGCAGGTGAGCCACCGAGGAGCGCGTGGTTCCGATGTGGGTCATGAACAGGACGCTGTTGCGCGAGGTCTTGTTGACCTGGATGCCGTGGCGCGCCATCAGGTGCTCGCGCCGGAAGGTGTCGCCGTCGATGCCGGTCGGACCGATGTAGAGCGTGAGCCGGCAGGGGTCGAGCACGAACTCGTCGCCCGCCCAGGCGTGGGCCATCGGCTCCCAGCCGCGCTCCTGGTCGTAGTAGGCCGTGAGGCCGGAGGGCCGGAAGGGCTCCGGGATCAGGTCGGCCGAGGTGAGGATGCGGAACCAGCGGTTCAGGCGCGGGTTGCGGCCCACCCGCTCGCGCAGCTGCATCGCCAGCTCGACCTGTTTGTTCACCAGTTCGAAGCCCTCGAGCTCCACCTGCCGCCGCCCCACGTCCAGGCTGGCCAGGATCTGGTAGTTGGGGGAGGTGGAGGTGTGGGTCATGAACGCGTCGCGGAAGGCGTGCTCCACCCGCGCGAACTCCTGGTCGTGTACGTGGATCATGGACCCCTGGCGCAGCGCGGTCAGGGTCTTGTGCGTGCTCTGCGTCGCGTACACGCGCACGCGCGCGCGGCGGGGGTCGGGCAGGGCCGAACGGTCGCCGGCCGCCTCCCACTCGGCCAGGTACTCCGGCGAGGCGAAGCGCCGGCGCAGCACGCGGGCCGCCTCCATCGCCGTCCGGGGCCGGTACAGGGGCGAGAAACGCGCGAAGGCGAACCAGGCCTCGTCCCACACGAACGCCAGGTCGGGTTTGACCGCGAGGCAGGCCATCATCACCCGCTCCGGGTGGTAGACGATGCCGTCGAAGGTGCAGTTGGTGAGCAGCACGAGGCGCAGGCGGTCCAGCACGCCCGCCTCGCGCAGGCGCTCGAGTTGGGCGAGGATCGTGGCCAGGGGGACGGCGCCGAACATCGACCAGGCGTCGAGCGGGTAGCTGTCGAGGTAGACCACGTGGGCGCCGGCCAGCACCAGGGCGTAGTGGTGCGACTTGTGGCAGTTGCGGTCCACCAGGACGATGTCGCCGGGCTGCACCAGCGCCTGCACGACGATCTTGTTGGCGGTGCTCGTGCCGTTGGTCACGAAATAGGTCCGCCGCGCCCCGAAGGCGCGCGCCGACAACTCCTGCGCCTCCTTGATCGTGCCCCGCGGGTCCAGCAGGCTGTCCAGGCCGCCGCTCGTGCTGGAGGTCTCGGCCAGGAAGATGTTGAGCCCGTAGAACTGGGCCATGTCCTGGATCCAGTTCGACTTCACCACCGACTTGCCCCGCGAGATGGGCAGGGCGTGGAACACCCCGGTGGGCTGCTCGGCGTAGGCCCGCAGCGCCGTGAAGAAGGGCGTGCGGTAGCGGTGGGCGATCCCGCCCAGGATGTTGAGGTGCAGCTCGACGAAGTCCTCCTGGCGGTAGAACACCCGGCGGAACACCTGGTTCGGGTCGCTGGCGAGGTCCTCCACCCTCTCGTCCGTGACCAGGTAGAGGTCGAGTTCGGGCCGCAGCCGCTTGAGCGCCGCCCCCAGCATCGGGCCGGCCTCGCCCGGCCGGCCGCCCTCGCGTTCCTCCTCGCGGAGCGCGCCCAGGAAGGGTTCGAGGCGCTCGAGGCGGTGGGCCGAGCGGAAGGGGAAGTCGTAGCGCACGACGACCGCCTGGACGTTGAAGTTGAACAGGACCGCGATGACCGCGTCCTCGAAGCTGGGCACGACCACGGGGTCGTAGACGAAGCGGTCCTCCGGGCGCCGAACGCCGCGCAACCCCTGACGCAGGGCCTCCTCGTCCGCGGGCGCCACGCGGTCGACCACCAGGACCTCGAAGTAGGGGCGCCCGAGCGCCGCGCCCGGGGCGCGCTCGGCGCCCTCGGGCTCGAGCGCGTCCTCGGCGTCGGGTTCCTCGCCGGGCAGGAGGGGGATGTGCCGCTGGCGATAGGCCTGGCTGGTCAGCCCGCGCAGGATGCGGGCGGTCAGGGCGAGCAGGTCCTCCCAGCGCCGGTCCGCGGCCAGTTCGCGCAGGTGGGCCACGGCCGCCTTGCCCGGAAAGGCCCAGTAGCTCTCGATGGCCTCCAGCACCTCCAGGGCGTCGCCGACCTGGGCGGCGGCCCGCTCCGCGGCCGAGCCCGCCCGGGCGGCGCCGGCGGCCGCCTGCTTGAGCGCCGACCAGGTGTCGGCCCGCAGGCGCGAGGCGTGGTAGTGCGCGCTCAAGGGGGGCACCCCGGGCGTGGCGCCCAGCCGGGTCGGCGTCCCCGGGCCCCGCGGCGCGGTCACGGCGCGCCCCCCGCGGGGCGGCGGCGCATCTGGTCGCGGGTCGGGACCGCCAGGGGGCCGAGCCCCTCCAGGTAGCCGGCGTGCGGCCCTTGCGCGTCGTAGACGCCAAAGCGCACGCGCCGGTCGCGGAAGCTCTTGAGAGGCTGCCCGAGCCCGAAGAGGCCGTTGCGGCGGTTGTGGTCCACGGCCTCCAGGTCCAGCGTGACGGGCATCAACTCCTCGCCCGCGCCGGCCTCGTAGATCACGTTGCCCGACGGACGGACCAGGATGCTGCGGCCGTAGCCGCCGTGGCCCACGCCGTTCACGTCCAGCACGTAGCACTGGTTCACGGCCGCCGAGGTCCGGGCGATGGAGAGTTCCACGTCGCGGTCGATGGTGTTGGTGAGCGAGGGGTGGAGGAGCACCTCGGCCCCGAGCGCCGCGAGCGTGCGCGTGGTCTCGGGGAACCACATGTCGTAGCAGATCGAGACGCCGAAGCGGCCGACCTCGGGCACGTCGAAGACCAGGAAGTCCTCGCCGGCGTCGACCTGCGTCTCGTAGGGCCGGAAGGGGAAGAGCTTGCGGTAGCGCCCGACCACCGCCCCGTCCGGAGCGATCACCGACGCGGTGTTGTAGATCCGCCCCCCGGCGCGTTCGAAGAGCGTGCCGGGCAGCAGCCACACGCCGTGCGCGCGGGCCATCTCGCAGAAGGCCGCCTCGGCCGGTCCGGGCAGTTCCTGGGCGTGGGCGAGCGAGGGTCCGAAGGCGCACAGTTCGCTGAACAGGACCATCTCGACCCACGGGAAGCGCAGCAGCAGCACCTCCAGCTTGGAGCGCATGGCCGGGATGTTGTCGTGCCCGTAGACGACGCGCATCTGCACGCCGGCGACGCCGAAGGTCCTCATGGGCGCGTCCCGGGACGCCCGGCCCCCGGCGCGGCCGGCCGGGCGGCCGCGCCGAGCACCGCGGCCTCCAGCAGGTCCAGGCCCTCCTCGAAGTGGGCGTCCGGGAGCGAGAGCGGGTACAGCGCCCGGATCACGTTGCCGTACAACCCGCAGGTGAGCACGATCAGCCCCCGCTCGAACGCCGCCTCGCGCACGCGCGCCGCCCGTTCCGGGCTCGGCGCCCCCGGGCGCTCGCCGAACTCGAGGGCGCACATGGAGCCCAGGCCCCGCACCTCCAGCAGGCCCGCCTCGGGCCGCGCGGCCGCCAGCGCCCGGAAGCGCTCGACGAAGCGCGCGCCCAGCTGCGTGCTGCGCTCGAGCAGCCCCTCGCGCTCGATCACGTCGAACACCGCCAGCCCCGCGGCGCAGGCCAGCGGGTTTCCGCCGTAGGTGCCGCCGAGCCCGCCGGGCGCCGGCGCGTCCATCACCTCGGCGCGCCCCACGACGGCCGAGAGCGGCAGCCCCCCGCCGAGGCTCTTGGCCACCGTGACGAGGTCGGGGACCACGCCGCTGTGCTCCACGGCGAACCACCGCCCCGTGCGGCCCATGCCGCATTGGATCTCGTCGGCGACGAACAGGATGCCGTGCTCGTCGCACAGCGCACGCAGCCGGCGCAGGAAGCCCGGCGGGGCGGCGTAGAAGCCCCCCTCTCCGAGCACGGGCTCGATCAGCAGGGCCGCCACCTGGTCGGGCGCCACGTCGCCCTTGAAGAGGAAGGCCAACGCGCGCAGGGCGTCGTCTTCGCCGACCCCGTGGCACGCCATGGGGAAGGGCACGTGCCAGACGCCGCCGGGCAGGGGCCCGAAGGCGGCCTTGTACGGCAGGACCTTGCCCGTGAGGGCGAGCGTGAGGAGCGTGCGGCCGTGGAAGCCGCCGGTGAAGGCGATGACGTCGCGCCGGCCGGTGTGGGCGCGGGCGATCTTGACGGCGTTCTCGACGGCCTCGGCCCCGGTGGACAGGAACAGCGCCTTCTTCGGGCCCGACCCGGGGACCGCCCGGGCGAGCCGCTCCGCCAAGGCCACGTAGGGCTCGTAGGCCATGACCTGGAAGGCCGGGTGCCAGTAGGCGTCGAGTTGGCGGCGGACCGCGTCGGCCACGGCGGGGTGGCGGTGGCCCACGTTGAGGGTGCCGATGCCGCCGGCGAAGTCGAGGTAGCGCCGGCCGTCGGCGTCCCACAGTTCCGCCCCCTGTGCGCGCACCGGAAAGATGGGCAGCACGCTGGCCACGCCCCGCGCCACGGCGGCGTTGCGCCGGGCGTGGAGCGCGGCGCCCTGGGGGGCGGGGCCGGGGGGGGAGGTCACGGGCGCACGCTCACGGTCTTGATGTTGACGAACTCGCGGATCCCGAACAAGCCCAACTCCCGGCCGTAGCCGGAGCCGCGGATCCCGCCAAAGGGCAGGCGGGGGTCGGAGCGGACGAAGTCGTTCACCACGCAGCAGCCCGCCTCCAGGCCGAGTTCGGCCAGGCGCCGGCCGCGCTCCGGGTCCGCCGTGAACACGGCGGCGCCCAGGCCGAACTCGCTGGCGTTGGCCAGCGCGACGGCCTCCGCCTCGTCCCGGGCCGGGACGATCGCGGCCACGGGCCCGAAGGTCTCCTCGTCGAAGGCCGCCATGCCCGGCCGCACGCCGTCGAGCAGGGTGGGCGGGTAGAACCAGCCCGCGCGCCCCGGCACCTCGCCCCCGAGCACCCGCCGGGCGCCGGCCGCAACGCTGCGTCGCACCTGGTCGTGCAGGGCGTCGCGCAGGTCGCGCCGCGCCAGGGGGCCGAGGTCCGGCGCGTCGGGGCCCGTCCCGAGCGGGTCGCCGGCGCGGGCCGCGGCCAGGCGCGCGCGCACGGCGTCGGTGAAGGCCTCCCGCACCGGCTCCACCACGATGAAGCGCTTGGCGGAGATGCAGGTCTGGCCCGCGTTGGTGAGGCGGGAGGCCACGCAGGTGGCCGCCGCGGCGCCAACGTCGGCGTCCTCGAGCACGACGTAGGGATCGCTCCCGCCCAGTTCCAGCACGCTCTTCTTGAGGGCGGCGCCCGCCGCCGCCGCCACGGCCCGCCCGGCCCGCGCGGAGCCGGTCAGCGTGACGGCGCCCACCTCCGGCCGCGCGATGAGCGCCGCCACGCCGTCGACCTCCACCGCCAGGTTGGCGAAGAGGCCGGGCGGGAAGCCCGCGCGGGCGAACAGGTCCACGAGGTCCGCCGCGCACCCTTGCACGTTGGGCGCGTGCTTGAGCAGGCCCGCGTTGCCCGCCATCAGCGTCGGGGCGGCGAAGCGGATCACCTGCCAGAACGGGAAGTTCCAGGGCATGACCGCCAGCACGACCCCCAGCGGCCGGAAGGCGATCCGCGCGCCGGGCACCTCGGCCACCTCCTGGGTGGCGAGGAAGCCGGCGGCGTGGTCGGCGAAGTACTCGCACGCCCACGCGCACTTCTCGGCCTCGGCGCGCCCCTGGGCCAGCGGCTTGCCCATCTCGAGCGCCATGCGCTCGGCCAGCCGGTCGGCCTCCGCCCGCAGGAGGGCACCGAGGCGCCGCAGGGGCTCGGCGCGCACCGCGAACGCGGCCTGCCCCCACGCGCGCTGGGCCGCCACGGCGGCGGCCAGCACCCGCTCGACCGCCGCGGGCGGCGTCGGGTCGGTGCGGCCGATCTCGGCCTCGGTCGTGGGGTTGATCGAGACGAAGGTCATCGCCGCGTGCCGCTCCGGGATCGGCCGGCGAGTATAGGCGGAGCGCCCCTTTCGGGCGTTGGACGCACGGACGCTTCGCGGGCGGGGACTCCTCTCGCGGCCTCGCCGACTCGGCCGCTCGGCGCCGGCGGCGACCGTCGTCCATGGCCGAGCGTCCCGCGGGCCGCCCTTTCGCGCCTCCGACCTTCCCACGCCTATGCCATGCCCGGACTCGTGCCGGCCCATCGGCCTGCCGAAGGAGCGCTCCAGGACTCCATCACGCGCCCGAAAGCGGACGCGAGGCCCAGGCGCACCCGACCGGGTCGCTGGGGCGAAGGCGCCGCGAAGCCGTGGAGGACGACGCGTGGTTTGATCCACGCTAGGACGACACGGCAAAGCGCCGCCGAGCATCCAGCGGGCCGTACTTTCGCACCTCCGACCTTCCCACGCATATACTATGGGGGGAATGCGGTGGCCGCTGACAGGCGCGATCCTGCTGGTGGCCTTCCTGGGCGCCACGCTGTGGGCCGATCGGCTCGCGCCCCGCTGGCGCGGGTGGCCGGTCGCGGCACTGGCCGTGCTGCTGGGCGCGCTGGCCGCCGAAGGCATGCGCTTTGACCACGGCCAGGCCGACACGCTGTTCTGGGTCGGATGGGTTGCCGCACCCCTGGTCGCGATCTTCGGCGGCGCGGCCTGGGGCGCGCGGCGCTGGTACGGCTGGCCGGACCTGGGCGTGCATCCACCGCGCGCGGCGCTGGTGGCGCTCGGGATCCTGGTCGGCGTGCTCGTGGGCAGCCGCCTGCACGCCCAGGACGTGGCCGCTTCGCGCGCGCGCCTGGACGCCCTGCTGGCGGCCGGCGCGCCGCCGGCCCGGCTCGCCGCCGAGCGCTCGCAGATGGGCTGGCTCGACCCGCCGCGCTACCGCCGCGCGACGGACGCGGACGGTCGGGTCGTGTGGGGCTTCCCGGCCGGCGGCGACGCGTGGCTCGCGCGCCCCGCCGACGAACCCGAGTGGCGGCGCTACGAGCGGGCCGCCCTGCGGCTGGAAGACCCGGAGCCGTGACGGCGACCGGCGACCGGCGGCGGGCGCGCCTGGCCGGCGCGCGCCTCTACCTCATCGTGACCCCCGCGGCGCTGCCCGCGGACTGGGAGCGGCGCCTCGCCGCCGCGCTCGCGACCGGCTGCGTGGGCGCGGTGCAACTGCGGCTCAAGGACACGCCGCCCGAGGCGGTGCTCGCCACGGCCCGGCGGCTCGGCCGGCGCGCCGCCGACGGCGGCGCGCTCTTCGTGCTCAACGACGCGGTGGCGCTGGCGGTCGAGGCCGACGCGGACGGCGCCCACGTGGGTGCAGACGACCTGGATCCAGGGGCGGCGAGGGCCGTCCTCGGGCCGGACCGGCTCCTGGGCGTGAGCGCCCACGGGGCGGAGGAACTCGCCGCCGCACGCGGGCGGGGCGCGGACTACGCCGGCCTCGGCCCCTGCTTTGCCACCCGGAGCAAGGCGCTCGAGCGCCCGCCGGGCGGAGCGGCCCTCCTCGCCCGGGCCCTGCCCGCGGCCGGGCCCCTGCCGGTCTTTCCGATCGGGGGCATCGACCCCGGGCGGGCGCCGGCGCTGGTGGCGGCGGGCGCCACGCGCCTGGCGGTCGGTGCGGGCGTGCTGGCGGCCGAGGATCCTGCGGCGGCCGCCCGCTTCCTCCATAGGCTGGTGGACCGGTCCGTGGCCGCCCGAGGAACCCCCTGATGCGCGCCCCTTGCCGCCCGCCCCCCCACCTCGCTTGCGGCCGGCGGCGCGGCGGCCCGGCCCGGCTCGCCCTGGTGCTGCTCGGGCTCGCCTGCTTCCCGCCCGTGGCGCGGGGCGGCGAGGGCCCCGAGGAGGTGTTGCAAAGCGCCCGGGACCTGGAGGCCGTGCACGGGGAGTACGCCGAGGCGCTGCGCATCTACGAGCGCGTGATCCTGGACGAGGGCCGCTTCGGCGCCCTCGCCCCCGAGGCGCGGGCGCGCTTCCTCGCGGGGGCCGCGCGCTGCCACCAGGCCGAGGGGCGCCCGGGCCGCGCCGCGGAGTACTGGGCGCGGATGATCGCGGACGAGTCGCTGCCCGGCCCGGAGCGCCAGTGGGCGCGCGAGCAGCAGGCCGAGCACGAACGCCAGAAGGCCTCCCAGGCCGGCGAGGCCAGCGCGCACGAGGAGTTCGAGCGGCTGCGCGAACGCATGCGCGAGGAGGCGCGCCGCCAGTCCCGCGAGTTGGAGGCCCAGGCGCGCGAACTGCTCCGGGATCGGCGCTTCGACGACGCGCTCGCTTTGTGCTTCGAGGCGATCGCCAAGGACCAGGACAACCAGGGGGCGCGCGCGCTGCGCGAGGAGATCGAGGCCGCCCGCCCCGACCGGGGCGAGATGCTGCGCCTGATGATCGAGTTCCTCCAGACGACCCAACTCACCGACTACCAGGAGCTCAAGCAGCGCGTGCTCGACATGCAGCGCGACGGCCGGTTGGCCTTCGACCGCGGCGACTACGCCGAGGCGGACCGCATCTTCCGGGACGGGATCCTGCGCATCGACAGCAGCGGGTTCTTGAGCCCCGGGGCGCCGCTCGACTTCGAGTCGCTGCAGACCGACCGCACCGACCTGCTCACCTGGCTGCGCCAGACGATCGAGCGGGGCCGGGCGGCGGGGCTCGACCTCCTGCCCGAACCCAAACTCCCGGACCGCGCCGCCCGCATCGGCGGCCTCGAAGCCCAGTTCCTCGACCTGCTGGCGCGCATGTTGCCGCGCCGCCAGCAGGAGACCCCGCTGCGCTTCTACGAGATGGCGCCCGCACGGCTCAAGGACCGCCCCTTCCGGCCGCCGCTGTTCACCGCCCGCCTCACCGACGGCATCCAGGCCCAGATCGGGCCCGGGGCCTTGAGCCGGGCGCGCTGGGCCGAACGCTGGATCCGGTCGACGATGGGCGGGCCGTGGGCGGATCCCAAGGAGTTCCTCGGCCGCCGTGCGCCCGGGGCCCGCGGCGCCGCACCCACCCCCGTGGGCGCGCACGTCCTCACGCGCTTTGGCTCGGTCGTGTGCGTCCAGCACCGGCCCGAGGTACACCAGCGCGTCGAAGCGCTGCGGGGCGCCTTCCGCGACCAGCCCCGGCCGCTGGTCGTCCACCTGCACCTGTACGCGGCCGGCGGCGGCGGCGCCGTGCGGGTGGCCGAGACGCTGCGGGCCCAGGCGGGCCCGCGCGAAAGCGGCCGGGATCTCATCGTGCGCCGGGACCTCATCGAGCAGGCGGCCAAGGCCCTGGACGGCCTCACCGGGTTGCTGCCCCTCGGCACGGCCGAGGTGGGCATGGACCAGGAGTCGGCGTTCCGGCTCGAGTTCTCGCGCCTCACGGCCGACGACCCGCTCTTCACCTCGATCGCGGACCCGCCGGCGCTGGGCGTCCCGGACGAGGACGCCCGCTACGGGCTGTGGCTGGACGTGTACGCCGAGGACCTCGCCGGCGGACGCCGCGAGGCCGGCGAGCGCGCCGCCTTCTCGGTGCACGCCGAGGTGCGCCGGCCGATCGGCTCGCACATCGTCCCGCGCACGAGCGGTCCGGAGATGCCCTGGACGCGGCTGCCCGTGCTGGCCGGACACGCGCTCGAGGCCGACCCGGAGCTGCCCTACTTCGGCACCTTCGTGCTGCTGGGCCTGTCCAATCCGTTCCCGCCCTCCCGCGACGCCTACCCCGAGTTGGTGCTCCTCATCGGCGTGCGCCCGCAGGGCACGGGCCTGCCCGACCCTCCGCCGGGTCCGGGCACGGCCCCGCGCATCCTGCCCAGCGACGAACGCACCCGCGACCACGACCTGGGCATGGCGCTCACGCTCGAGATGCAGGACGAGGTGCTGACGGACGACTGGCCCGACCGGCGCTCCGTGGGCGAGCCGCTGCCGGCCACCAAGCTGCGCGAGGCGCGCGAGAAGCACCTGGCGGTGCTGCTCACCGAGATGGCCGGCCTGCGGGGGCGCGCCACCGAGGGCCGCCTGCCGGTCGTCGTCCACGACACGCGCGCCACGGCCACGCTGGGCCCGGACGAGCACCAGCGGCTGGCCGCCGCCGTGGCGCGCCTGCGCACGCACGAGAACGACCTCTACCGGGTCGACGTCCTCTCCGCGGTCGTCCCGCGGGCCCAACTCCAGGCCTGGCTCGACCGGCCCGGGGTGCGCGCCTTTGACGGCGGCACGTGGACGCTGGACGCGGCGGCGGCGGCCGCGGTCGACCGCGAGCTGCGCCCGCGGGCCGGCGCCGAGCTCTATGGCGTGCAGCGATTATTTCAATGCAAACGTCGCTTTTGGGAGGAGGACGACGGCATCTTCGGCGGCGGCACGATCACAGACCTGCCCATCCGCAACTTGTACTATCCCGATCACGGGCGCGAAACGGGACGCGGCGTGATCCTTGCGAGTTACACGTGGTCCGAGGACGCGCAGCGCTGGGGTTCGCTCAAACCGGACGACCGCATCGTGCAGGCGCTCGACGATGTGGCGGAGATCCATCCGCAGGTGACAAGGGAATTCGAGGTCGGCGCGTCGTGGATGTGGCACGACGACGAGTTTGCTGGCGGCGCATTCGCGTTGTTCGACCCCGGTCAGCAGACGCTTTTGCACGAGGAGATCGTCAAACCTGAAGGGCGCATCCATTTTGCGGGGGAACACGCCTCGCTCTATCACGCGTGGATCCAGGGCGCCTTCGAATCGGGTCTGCGCGCCGCGCTTGCCGTACATCAAGCCCCCTGAAACATAATAGCCCTAAAGGTTTTCGCAAAGCAAACCTTTAGGGCCCGATAAATCATTGCCCCGCCAATGCCGTGTGCTGCCGAGTTTTGAACCTGCTTTCGCAGGTGGGTCCCGACCCAGAAACGCCGCCTTGGCTCAGGCCTATCGCGTTATTTCTTTAGGAGTTTGAGACCCTAAAAGTGAGTGTTGGCTCAAAACGATGGGAGCAACATCACGCGCACAGCAGGGACAATGTTTTTATACCATAATCAATCGTGCAATGGTAGGGAAAAATTAATTGCGGAAACGCGAGACGGTTGCAATAACTATTATTTTGTGCTACGCTTGATCTGATTCAGACTGAATTCACGAGAGGAGATGTCCATGGCTACCGTACCCGGTATTGATGTATCGTATTGGAATTCAGGAATTGACTGGCCCAAGGTGCGCGCAACGGGACAGCGCTTCGTCTTCATCAAGGCGACCGAGGCGGACTACTATGCGGATCCCACCTTCGACGATAACTGGCTCGGCGCCAAATCGGCCGGACTCCTGCGAGGGGCCTATCACTTCTTCCGTTCCAACGTGGACGGAAGGAAACAGGCGAAGAAGTTCATCGATTACGTCAGGTCCATGAACGACGATGGGGAACTGCCGCCGGTTCTCGATCTCGAAACGCACGACGGGCAGTCGAAGGACAAGATCATTGCCCGCGCAAAGGCATGGCTGGATGAGGTCGAAGCGGCGTTCGGCAGGAAACCCATCATCTATTCCGGTCAATACTTCCTGCAGGATTATTTCTCCGAAGCCGGCGGCGGACCACCCGCGTGGGCAAAGGGTTATTCGCTTTGGCTGGCGCAATACCCGAACACCTACACGGAGGGACAACAACCTT